>DATEDK010000204.1:0-2303 GCA_035281685.1 Kiloniellales bacterium
TTCTACTACAAGACCTTCATGGGCCCTTGGAAAGGCTCGTGGATGTTCTACGAGCCTTTCATCCGCCGGGCCGCCGGCCTGGGCAAGGCGACGAAGGCGCCCGATCCGGCGCGCTACGACACCCGCCGCGCCTTCACCGAGGTGCTGGTGGTGGGCGGCGGTCCCGCAGGTCTTGCCGCCGCGCTCGCCGCGGCGCGCGCCGGTGCCCGCGTCGTGCTTGCCGAGCAGGACAGCGAACTCGGCGGCAGCCTGTTGTACGAGCCGGCGGGCGGCACGGCCGATGCCTGGCGCGCCGAGGTGCTGGCCGAGCTCGCGGCGCAGCCGCGCGTGACGCTCATGACCCGCACCACGGCGCTCGGCCTCTACGATGGCAACACCGTGGCCCTGCTGGAACGGCGCGACCATCTCCGTCCCGACCCGGCCAAGGGCGAGGCGCGGCAGGTGCTGACCACGCTGACTGCCCGGCGCATCGTCTTCGCGACCGGCGCCATCGAGCGGCCGCTGGTCTTCGCCGACAACGACCGGCCGGGCGTGATGCTGGCCTCGGCCGCGCTTGCCTACCTGCACCGCTTCGCCGTCGCGCCAACCGGCGCCGCGCTGGTGGTGACCAACAACGACAGTGCCTATCGCACGGCGCAGGCGCTGCGGGCCGCCGGCGTCCCTGTCGTCGTGGCCGATACCCGCACCACCGTTGCGCCCGCGCTGACCGACGGCCTCGACGTCGAGCGCGCGGCCCGCATCGTCGGTGTCAGCGGTGCGCACGGCGTGCGCGGCGTCGAGTTGGCGCGGCCCGACGGCAGTTTCCTTCGCGCTGTCCCCTGCACGCTGGTTGCGATGTCCGGCGGCTGGTCGCCGGCGGTGCATCTGACCAGCCACACCGGCATCAAGCCGCGCTGGGACGAGAGCAAGGGTTGCTTCCTCCCGGGCGGCTTCGCGGCCGAGCACAGCGGTGCCGGCGCTCTCCTGGGCCACTTCGGCCTCGGCGAGGCCGTTGCCTTCGGCTTCACTGCCGGCCGCGATGCAGCGGCCGCGCTGCACCACGCCGGCAACGTCGGCGCGCTTGCAGCACCCGAGTTGCCGGAGGTCGGCGCCGCGGGCGAGGCGCTCTGGGAGATGCCGAACCCGCGCGGGAAGAAAGCCTTCCTCGACTTCCAGAACGACGTCTCGGCCAAGGACGTCGCCCAGGCCTTCGACGAGGGCTACCGCTCGGTCGAGCACCTGAAGCGCTACACCACGCTCGGCATGGGCACCGACCAGGGCAAGACCAGCAACATCAACGCGCTCGCCATCATGGCGGGCTTGCGCGACGTGACCATCCCCGAAGCCGGCACCACCACCTTCCGCCCGCCCTACACGCCCGTCGCCATCGGCGCGCTGGCCGGCCGCGCGACCGGCAAGCACTTCCGCCCGATCCGCCGCTCGCCCCTGCACCAGTGGCAGGAGCAGAACGGCGGCGTCTTCATCGAGGCGGGGCCGTGGCTGCGCTGCTGGTACTACACCTGGGCGGGCAGCGATGCGGCCAGCGCCTACGTCAAGGAGATGGAGCTGGTGCGCCGCAACGTCGGCGTCTCCGACGTCTCTTATCTGGGCAAGATCGACGTCCAAGGTCCTGATGCGCCTGAATTTTTGAACCGCGTCTACGTCAACGGCTTCGCCAAGCTGCCGGTCGGCAAGGCGCGCTACGGCGTGATGCTGAACGACGACGCGGTGGCGCTGGACGACGGCACGACCACGCGGCTCAGCGAGAACCGCTTCTTCATGACCACCACCACGGCGCAGGCCGGCGAGGTCATGTCGTGGCTGGAGTTCCTTTTGGAGTGCGCCTGGCCGGAGCTCCGCGTGCAGGTGAGCTCGATCACCGACGCCTGGGGCGGCATGGCGGTGAGCGGCCCCAACGCGCGCAAGGCGCTCGAGCTCTGCTTCCCGGGGCGCGACCTCTCCGACCAGGCGCTGCCCTACATGGGCGTGCTGGAGTTCGAGGCCGACGGCGTGCCCTTCCGCCTGATCCGCCTCTCCTTCTCCGGCGAGCTCGCCTACGAGGTCTACACGCCGGCCGATTACACGCAGGGCCTCTGGGAGCACCTGCTGCAGGCAGCGGCACCGCTCGGCATCAAGCCCTACGGCCTGGAGGCGCTGGCCTCGCTGCGCATCGAGAAGGGACACGTCGCCGGACTCGACCTCGACCACCGCAACACGCTGGACGACCTCGGCCTCGGCCGGATGGCCGGCAAGGACAAGGACTACGTCGGCCGCGCGCTGCGCTTCCGCCCCAAGCTGCAGGCGCCCGAGCGCTGGAGCCTGGT
>DATEDK010000205.1:0-4221 GCA_035281685.1 Kiloniellales bacterium
AGCGCGGTTTGTGCTCATGGAAAGGTCCTAACCAAATGCCCTCACCCTGCCCTCTCCCGCCAAAGCGGGAGAGGGGAGTGCTAAGGCACCAGCGCCGGCGGACCTTCCCAGCGCTTGGGCTTGAGCCGGCTCGTGTCGCCGGCGAGCAGCGCATCGAAATCGTCTTCCAGCCGGTGCAGCATCGGCTCCCAGGCGCCCAGCTCAGGCGGGCGGTAGAGCTTCAGCGTGTCGTACCAGGGCGTGTCCTCGCGCTGCAGCATCCAGCGCCAGTCGGGCAGCCAGGGCAGCACGACCCAGCAGGGCACGCCAAGCGCGCCCGCGATGTGCACCGTCGTGTTGTCGATCGAGACCACGAGGTCGCAGCCGACGACCTGGTCGGCAAAGTCCGCGAGACTCGCCTTGGCGTCGATGTCATCGTCGTGGTGGATGGCCACCCCGGTCTTGTCGAGGAGCTGCTGGCGCTCCTCCTTGGTGTCGCCGTACTGCAGGTCGATCAGCCGCACGCCCGGCTTGGCCACGATCTGCGCCATCCGCTCCAGCGTCAGCGATCGCTTGCGTCCCGTGCTGCCGATGCTCTTCCACGAGATGCCAACCACCAACTTGTCGCCGGGCTGACGGTAGCTGCGCGGCTTGGGCGCTTCGAAGTAGCCGGCCGACTCCGGCACGGCGTCGAAGCGCGTGCCGCAGACCCGCGGCAGCGAGGCCATCGGCAAATGCAGGTCGAACGGCGGCAGGTTGTGGCCGGCGATCTCGATGTGATGCAGGACAGTGAGCCGGGTGCATCTGCGGAAGGAGTGCTGCAGCAGCTTCTGCATCGACTTCTGCACTTCGACGAGCACTTCGGCGCCGGGATTGTCGGCGCAGATCTGCGGGATGTAGCGGCAGAACTGGGCGGTGTCGCCGACACCCTGTTCGACGTGCAGCAGGAGCGCGCGGTTGCCGATCGGTTCGCCGCGCCAGACCGGCGCGGTCCACGGCCGGATCGAGGTCTTGAAGTCGCCGGTGCCCCAGCGGGCTTCGTAGCGCTCCCAGCCGACCGCGAAGTCGCCGGCCAGCATGCGCACATGCGCCTCGTTCCAGAGCGGGGTCGGCTCGTCGAGGTCGATAGCGTTGGCGTAGGATTGTATCTCGTAGGCGCGCTCGATGTTGCCGACCTCCTTCTCCGCCACGCCGAGATTGGAGATCGACTTGACGTCATCGGGCTGCAGCCGGGCGACCTTGCGGAAGATGTCGGCAGTTTCGTGCTGCCGGTTTTGCGCCATCAGCACCAGGCCCAGGTTGAGATGGCCGTCGACCATTGCCGGGTCCATCTCGATCGCCTTGCGGCAGACCTCCTCCGCCTCGGGAATGCGGTCGAGCTTGAGCAGGCTCTGGCTCATGTTGGCGTAGGCCCGCGGATAGACCGGCCTCAGCTCGATGGCGCGGCGCAGCGCCGCCAAGGCCTCCTCCTGCTCGCCCATCTGCTGCAGGGCGAGGCCCAGATTGTTATGCGCTTCCGGCATCTCCGGCCGGAGTGCGATCGCCTGGCGGTAGGCCGCGACCGCGTCCTTGGCACGGCCGCTGGTCTTCAGCGCGACCCCGAGATTGAGCCAGGCTTCGACATAGTCCGGCTTCAGCTCGGTCACCTTGCGATAGAAGTACGCGGCGCCGCGGGTGTCGCCCGTCGCCGAACGGGCGGCGGCGTAGCGGAACAGCAGCGTCGGATCCTTCAGGCCTTGGCGCACCAAAGGCTCCAGCAGATCGATCAGCTCCTTGTTCTGACCGCCCATCAGCAGACATTCGCTGAGCAGCCGCATGACGCGGGCGTCGTTGGGATGGCGCGACAGGATCTGGCGAGCCTGCTCGGCCACGCTGCGCCAATCCTTCGTGTCGCGCAGCTGCTGTACCAGCAGGGCAAGCTCGTTCTGGGGCGCCAGCTCGTTCATGTCGCTGCCTTGCCGTCCTCCGCCTTGCCCGCCTTGTCGCGCTCGGCCAGCAGGTCGAGCAGGGCGGAACGCAGGCCGACCAGCGGCTCCTGCCAATCGCCGGGGCCCGGCTGGCGGAACAAGCGCGCCGTCGGATACCACGGGCTGTCGCTGCGCTCGAGATGCCAACGCCACGACGGCGCGTGGTGCAGCAGCACCCAGGTCGGGCGCCCGAGCGCCGCGGCCAGGTGCGCCGTGGTGTTGTCGATGGAGACGACGAGGTCGCAGCCCGCGGCGAGATTCGCCAGCTCGGCGAGGTCGCCGTCCTGTGCCACTCCCTCGGGGTTCGCCAGCGTGATGCCCTCCCGGCGCAGCAGCTCGTCCTGGTCGCGCTGGCTTTCGCCGTACTGCAGGTTCACCAGCCGCGTGCCGGGCTGCTGCAGCATGCGCGCCAGCTCCTGGAGCGGCAGCGAGCGCTGCTTGCCGTTCTGCGGATTGATCGAGCGCCAGGAAATGCCGACGGCGAGAGAGTTCTCCGGCGCCATGCGGCGCGGGGCCGGTGCGTAGAGATAGGATTCGGCCGCCGGGATGCTGTCGGCATCGATCCCCAGGCGATGCGGCAGCGAGCAGAGCGACACGTGCAGGTCGAAGGGCGGCAGGTTGGCGCCCTCGCGGTCGAGAGTCGGCACGACGCGCAGGCGGCGGGCGTTCTGGAAGGAGTAGGCGAGCAGCGCGACAGCCCTCTGCTGCACCTCGAGCACGACGTGGGCCGAGCTGTGCAGGTGCAGGAGCAGCGGCGCGAAGCGGCTGAACAGCACGACCTCGCCCAGCGCCTGCTCCGGCGTCACCAGAAGGGTCTGCCGGCCGAGCGGCTCGCCGTGCCAGAGCGGCTGCCGGAAGGGCCGCAAGTAAGGCTCGAAGCGCGGCAGGTGCCAGCGGCTCTCGTAGTGCGCCAAGCCCTGCTTGAAGTCGCCTTGCAGCAGCTGCGCTTCGGCCAGCAGCGCGCGCGCCTCGTGATCCTCGGGGTATGCCGCCAGATGCCTCTCGAGCAGAGTGCGGCAGAGATCGAATCGTCCCTCGGCGTAGGCCTTGGCGGCCGTATCGAGAACGGGGTCGGCGGTCGTGGTAGCGGCAGCCTCGGAGCGAACCATCGGGCGCGGAGAGTCGGTCAGGCGCGGCCGTCTTGTCCAGGGGGTGCGGCGCCCCGGCGGCGGCGCCGGCCACCATCCTCGCCCCGCTCGGACGGCCCCTTCTTCGGCGGCGGCAAGCTCACCGCCTGCGACAGGTTGGGGAAGGCGTCGCTGGCGTGCGGAATTGCAATGGCAGCGACGAAATGCGCCTGGAAGTTGGGTTCGACCGCGGTCTCGATCTTCTCCACCTGGCGCACGACACGCTCGATTTCGGTGCGCGCGCCGAGGTTCAAGAGCGCGATGCGCGCGCCGGTCGATGCGGCGTTGCCGGCGGCATGGACGTGATCGAGCGCGCAATCCGGAATCATGCCCAGCACCATGGCGTACTTGGTGTCGATGTGGCTGCCGAAGGCGCCGGCCAGCATGATGCGCTCGACCCGCTCGACGCCGAGCTTGTCCATCAGGAGGCGCACGCCGGCATAGAGTGCGGCCTTGGCGAGCTGGATCGCGCGCACGTCGTTCTGGGTGATGCGGATCGTGGGCTCGCCCGCGTGCAGCAGGTAGCTGAAGGTGCGGCCCTCCGGCTCGATGCGGGGGCTCCTGGCCGCCATGGCGCCGTCGATCGTGCCGTCCGACGCGATGACGCCGGCCAGGTAGAGCTCGGCGATCACCTCGATGATGCCCGACCCGCAGATGCCGGTGACGCCGCTGCGCCGGGTCGCCTCGGCGAAGCCCGGCTCCGTCGACCAAAGATCGCAGCCGATGACCTTGAAGCGCGGCTCCAGCGTCGCCGGATCGATGCGCACCCGCTCGATGGCGCCGGGTGCCGCGCGCTGTCCGCCGGAGATCTGCGCGCCTTCGAAGGCCGGGCCGGTGGGCGAGGAGCAGGCGAGCAGGCGGCGCTCGCTGCCCAGCACGATCTCGGCGTTGGTGCCGACGTCGACCATCAGCGTGACCTCGCCCCGCAGGTGCGGCGTCTCGCTGAGGATGCAGCCCGCGGTGTCCGCCCCGACGTGACCGGCGATGCAGGGCAGGACGTAGACGCGCGCGCCCGGGTGCAGCTTCAGGTCCAGGTCGGCGGCGGTGATGTTGAGCGCCGAGTTCAGCGCCAGCGCGAAGGGGGCCCAGCCGAGCTCGGTCGGGTCGATGCCGAGCAGCAGGTGGTGCATGATCGGGTTGCCGACGAA
>DATEDK010000206.1:0-4467 GCA_035281685.1 Kiloniellales bacterium
ATGACCTGCCGCTCCTGCTGCAGCAATTTCTGCCCGGCCGCGAGCGCCCCTCCTTCCTTTGGATGCGGGGACCCCTCCAGCGGCAGATGCAGCTCGCGGCCCGCGCGCTGACCGATCCGGAGCCTCTGGACCCCAGCCTGCTGCCGACCTTCATCAAGGCCAAGGCAAGCGAGCTGCTCTGCCTCGGCCTGCAGGCGGCGCACGACCTGATGGGCGACGGCGAGGAGAGCGCGCGTTGTGCGCCGCGCTACCAGGCGGCGGCGCGCGAGGCGCGGCAGCTGATCGACGGCAGCGAGGGCGCGCGGCTCTCCATTCAGGAGCTGGCGCGGCGCCTGCGCGTCGATCCGACCAACCTTTGCGCTGCCTTCAAGACCGCGGTGGGCGAGACGATCTTCGCCTACGGCAACCGGGTGCGCATGGAGAAGGCGCAGGCGATGCTGGCGGACGACCGCTGCAGCCTGAAGCAGATCAGCCACGCGCTGGGCTTCAACCAGGCCGCCTCCTTCTCGGTCGCCTTCAAGCGCTATACCGGGATGACCCCGGATGGCTATCGCCGCCTGATGCAGCGGCGGATGATCGCTCTCACGCGATAGCGGCGTAGTGCTGGGTCCAGGGCCGCGCTGTCTCGAGATAGGCCGCGGCGGCAAAGATGCGCGTCTCCTGGCCAAGCGCAGCGAAGAGCTGCGTGCCCACCGGCCGGCCATCGGGCCAGTGCAGCGGCACGGAAGCAGCGGGGATGCCCGACGCGCTGGCCAGCAGCACCCACGGCGCAAAGGCGAGGAAGCGTCGCATGTAGGCATCGAAGTCGCTGCCCGTCAGCGCGAAGCTGCCGACCGCCGGCGCGGGCGTTGCCGTGACCGGCGAGACCCAGAGATCGTAGCGCTGGAAGAAGTCGCCCAACGTCCGTGCGGTCTGCTGCAGGACGAGCGTGGCTTCGACGTAGTCGCTGCCGCTCCTGGCTTCGCCCTGGATCACAGCTTCCTGCAGCAGCGGCTGCAACAGGCTGCGATCGAGCTTGCCACGCTGCAGCGCCGCCGCGAGGTTGATCACCAGGATGGCGTGCACGGCCGCCTGCAGGCGCTCGCACTCGATCGCGGGGGCGGCCAGCTCGACCGTGGCGCCGCCATCGGCCAGCAAAGCGGCGGCGTTGCGCGCGCCTTGCAGGCAGCGCGGGTCGACCGCGAGGCCGCTCCAGTCATCGGGGCAGAGCGCGACCCTGAAACCCTGGACGCCGGCATCGCAAGCGGCGAGGGAGTCGGCGGTCGGCGCCGGTGCGGCATAGGGATCGCCCGGCGCGTTGCCGCGCAGCAGCGAGAAGGCTAGGGCGCTGTCGCGGACCGTGCGGCTGACCGCGAAGCTGTGGCTGAGGCCCGCCATGCGCTCGCCGGAATCGGGGCCAAGCGGGATGGAGCCGCGCGAGGGCTTGATCCCGAAGAGGCCGCAGTGGGCGGCCGGGACGCGAATCGAGCCGGCGCTGTCGGTTGCCTGCGCCAGCGGCACGATGCCGGCGGCCACCGCCGCCGCCGATCCCCCGCTGGAGCCGCCGGGAGTCAGCGCCGGGTCGAAGGGGTTGCGGGTCTCGCCCCAGAGCGGCGACTCGCAACTCAACGACATGCCGAACTCCGGCGCGGTGGTCTGCCCAGCCGGAGCGAAGCCCGCCGCCTCGAGCCGCTCGACGATGATGCTGTCGAAGCGTGCACGATTGCTCGCCAGCGCGGCGCTACCATTGGTGGCGGGCCAGCCGGCCTTGAAGGTGCTGAGATCCTTCAGCAGCGTCGGGATGCCCTGGAACGGGCCCTGCGCCGGGCGCGCTTCGGCGGCTGCGAGCGCGGCCTCGAAATCGCTCCAGGCGAGGGGCCGCAGGCGTGGTTGCACCGCCTCGGCGCGCAGGGCGGCGGCCTCGAAGATCTCCCGGCGGCTGACCTCGCCCCGCTGCAGGAGGCGGGCGAGCCCGCGGGCGTCGGTGCGGCGGTACTCGTCCGGCCGCATCAGGCGGCAAGGCGGGCAAGCACGCGCGCGGCCGACTGGGCAGACTCGCGGATCGCGCGCGCGGCCTCGAAGCCGGTCGGCTCGCCCTTGCGCAGCACCGCCTTGCCGTCGACATAGACCGCCTCGACGGGGCCGCGCGTGTCGAGCAGGGCCGCCGCGTGCAGCGGATCGATACCGGGCGAGGCGGTCGACGTGCGGCGGCCGCGCACGACGATGTCGGCGCGCTTGCCGACTTCCAGCGAGCCCAGGTCGTGCTCGCGGTGAATGGCGCGCGCGGCCGCCTTGGTGCGCAAGGTGAGGAGCTGCGCCGGAGTCAGCTCGATGCCCTCGTACTTCGCGGAGAGCTGCGCCAGGAGTGGTGTGTCCGCGCCGGTCCACTCGAAGGCGGCATCGACGCCGAGCGCCACCGGCAGGCCCTCGGCCGCAAGATGCGGCTGGATCATCGTGGTCAGCGTCGCCTTGCCCAGAGCCAGGGTCTGGGAGGGGCACCAGATGACCGTGGGACGGTGCCGGCGCAGGAGCTCGCGGTCGGCTGGGGAGACGGCGTTCATGTGCACCAGAACGGAACGCTCGTCGAGGATCCCGAGCTGCACGAGGTGCGCCAGCGGACTATGGCCAAGGCGTTCGGTTTCGGCGGCGGCAATGTGCGGCAGGTAGAGCAGGTGCTGGTGGAAGGCGACGCCGTTGACGCGCGCAAGCGCGCTGCCCGCCTGCAGCAGCTCGTCCGAGGCCGTGCCTTCGCCGTAGAGGCCGATGTGGCCGCGCACCAGCGCATCGGGGTCGCGGTTGCGCTTCAGCTCGCTGCCGATCAGGCGTTGCGCGCGCTCTTTCGACGGTGTGGCGCGGGCGAAGAGCGCATCGCTGCCGAGCGGGTTGTTGCGCAGCACCTCGGCGCGGTCCCAGAGATAGGGATCGCAGAGGCTCGCCCGGATGCCGGCCTCGGCGGTGGCGGCTGCCACCGCATCGGTGAAGAACGAGGTACCGGGCTCGACGTAGTGCGTGTAGCCCTGGCGCAGCAGCTCCAGGCAGGAGAGCAGCGCGCTCGCCGCCTCATCCTCCTCGCGCAGCTCCGCCTTCCAGTCGGCGTAGTTGTATCTGCGCGGCTTGTCCTCGGCGAAGATGCCGCGCGAAGTGGTGACCACGACGTGGAAGTGCGGGTCGATCAGTCCGGCGTGCACGACGCTGCCTTCGGCATCGATGCGCTCAGTGGCCCGGTGCTTGGCCAGCAGGTCCTTCTCCGGCCCGAGCGCTACGATGCGGCCCTTGGCGGCGGCGATCGCGCCGCCGCGGATGACCGGCTGCTTGTCGTCGCCGGTCAGCAGGGTGGCGTTATGGATCAGCAGGTCGCAGTCGGTGCTTTGGCTCACGTGTCTTGACCTCAGGCAGCGGGCAGGAAGGCCGGACGGCGGCTGTAGTCGCGTAACGCGTCCTCGTTGAGGGTGACGCCGAGTCCGGGACCCTCGATCGGATACGCGAAGCCGTCGCGGATCGGCAGGGTCTCGTTCAGGACGTCGGCAACGAAGTAGAGAACGCCGCACACGTCGCTGGCGTAGGAGATGTCGGGCGCAGCGATGCCGAGGTGGATTTGCGCCGCGGTGCCGAGTCCCAGCTCTGGCATCGAGCCGATGGTGGTCTGCACGCCGGCGAGCTGCGCCATTTCGAAGATGCGCAGCGCCTTCAGGATGCCGCCGGACTCCGACACATAGACGTTGAGCACGTCGGCCGCGCCCTGCTTCAGCACGCGCCAGGCGTCGGCCGGACCCCAAACGCTTTCGTCCACCATGACCGGCCTGTCGGTCATCGTGCGCAGGACCTTCAGGTCGTCCAGCGCGTCGCCGGGCAGCGGCTGCTCGACCAACTCGATATCGTAGGGCTCCATGGCGCGCAGGTGCGCCACGGCGGTCTTCAGATGCAGCCAACAGGCGTTGGCGTCGACCCGCACGTTGACCATGTCGCCGACCGCGGCGCGCACCGCGGCGACGGCGGCGATGTCGCTCGCCATCGACTGGCCCACCTTCACTTTCAGCGTGCCGAAGCCATCACTGGCGAGCTCGCCCGCAAGCTCGCCCATCTCGTCCGGCTTGCCGTACATGACGGAGAAAGAGAGGGGGATGCGCTCGCGCCGCTTGCCGCCGAGGAGTTGGTAGACCGGAACGCCGAGGCGCTTGCCCATGAGATCGAGCAGCGCCATCTCGATCGCCGCCTTGGCCGGCTCGGCTCGGTCGAGCGCCGCGTCCATCAAGGCCGCCAGCCGCGTGATGTCGCGCGCGTCCTGGTTCACAAGCGCCGGGCCCAGCACGGAGTCGACCTCATGCCGGTAGAGCTCGCCGTGGCGGCCGAAGACCGAGCAGATCTCGCCCAGTCCCACCAGTCCGTCGCTGGTCTCGATGCGCACCAGGGCATAGCGGCTGACCCGCATTTCGCCCTGCGCCGACTGGATGGTGCGGCCGTAGAAGGACCGGAAGGGCAGGTAGAGCG
>DATEDK010000207.1:0-3471 GCA_035281685.1 Kiloniellales bacterium
AACGAGCGCGTTCGCTGCTCGATGCGGGCGAAGCGTCGGACTCAGTTGCACTGGAGCGCGAGACCGGCCTCGACCGCTTCGCCTTGGCGCGCCAGTTCCGCCGGGCTTGGGGCACCAGCCCGCACCGCTACCTCGTGCTGCGCCGCCTGGAGCGCGCGCGCGCCGCCATCGGTGCAGGCGAGAGCCTCGCCGCGGCGGCAACGCTCGCCGGCTTCGCCGACCAGGCACACCTGACGCGGCAGTTCAAGCGCGCCTATGGGCTCACGCCGGGGCGCTGGCGGGCGCTGGGTCGCGGTGGCGGAGGCCATGATGGATGACTCCAGGCCGCGCAAGGGTGAGTGCTATGAGGTGCACACTTCCTTCCACACCGGGCTCTTGACACAGTGGCGCGCGCCCTACACGGGCGGCGGCTCAGCCACACTTCCCAGCGGGCTGCGCTTCATGATCCTCATCGATCCGCCGCCGCAGGCGCTGGCCGTCGCAGCCGAGCCCGTGCCGGCGGAGCTCTGGGAGGAGCGGCTCGTCAGCGAAGCCGACCGCAGGGAACCGAAGTATAGCGGCTATCACCTCGTCATCCGATTTTCCGACTTGCAGGCCTATTGCAAGCGCTGCTGAAAGCCGACGCACCGGGCCCAGCTCTTGTCCGTCGGACACAAAGCCAGAGTGGACTCGAGCAGGGGGTCCCAGCAGCCGAGCGACGGGTCGGGCCGCGGCGGCTCGGCCAAGGCCAGGAGGTCCGCGACCGAGGGCTGCCACGGCAGTGCCGCGGCCAGTACGCGCGCATAGCTGTCGCGCGGCCAGTCGGCGGGCGCCTTGTCGCGAAGGTCGGCGGACGCTCCGATCGCCCATCCGAGAACGATGCGACCCACGAGCTCTTCGAGTGCCAGCGGCAGGCGCCAATCCACCTGCCAGCGGCCGTCGGCGGAGCGCTCCGCCAGCGCCAGCGCGGGCTCGCCGGGCGCGGGGACGGCAAGGAAGGCATGCTTGCTGTCCGTCAGAAAGGCGAAGCCCTGCTCGCGGAAGAAGCCGCGTGGATCGTCCCGCAATCTTTGCAGGGCCTCGGGGTCCGTCGTCGCCAAGGTCCCCTCGACCTGAGCGGAGAGCGTCAGCGCGCGCTCGAGCAGCACGGCCACGGAGAGATCGTTCAGCACTTTGGGAGGAATCTGTCGCAGGTCGAAGATGCGCAGGGTCGTCAGCACGGGAACGCAGGGCCAGGGCTCGCCGCCGAAGGGCGGCAGGAGCCGCTCGACCGGCAGCGTCAGCGCCAGGCTGCGCTCGCGATTCAGCCAGGCGAGGAGACCAGGATCCTCTGCGGCCAGGATTGCCTCGGTGTCGCCCTCGGCCCATGCCAGCAGCGCAGCCGCGGCGAGCCGCGCGAGCACTGCCTCCTCCGCATCGCTCGCGGGCGCGAGCTCCTCGGCAAGCGTTGGCCGCGCGAGGACAAGCAGCAGGAGCAGCATGCGCAGCAAAGTCACGGGGCAACGAGCCTACGCGCAAACCTCTCGCCCGCGAAGCGGGCGGAGTTCGGTGGGCTTCGTCGCCATGCTGAAAGGGCAAACCGGCCGACCGATCCCCCTCTCCCCGCGCTTTGCGCCCTGCTACGCAGCCCCCGCTAGCGCGGGAGAGAGGGCTGTCAGCGCTAGCTCCGGTAATCCGCGTTGATGTCGATGTAGCCGTGCGTCAGGTCGCAGGTCCATACGCGCGCCTTGCCGGTGCCGACACCGACGTCGACGGCGATGTGGATGTCGCGGCCCTTCATGTGGCGCGCGACCGGCGTCTCGTCGTAGCCGGGCACGACGGCGCCCTTGGCGGCGACCTCGACGCCGCCGATGGAGACGGAGAGGCGGTCGCGGTCGGCCTTCTCGCCGGCCTTGCCGACGGCCATGACGATGCGGCCCCAGTTCGCATCGGCGCCGGCGATCGCGGTCTTCACCAGGGGCGAGTTGGCGATCGCAAGGCCGATGCGACGCGCGGCGGCCTTGGAAGCGGCGCCGGCGATGTCGATGGTCACCAGCTTCTCCGCGCCCTCGCCGTCCTTTACCACCAGGAGCGCCAGTTCGGTCAGCACCTGGGAGAGGGCGCGCTTGAAATCGCGCAGCTTCGGATCGCCGGCGCTCGCGATCTTCGCGTGCTTCGCCCGGCCGGTCGCGGCCAGGAGCAGCGTGTCGCTGGTCGAGGTGTCGCCGTCGACGGTGATAGCATTGAAGGACTCGTCGGCCGCCTTGGCGAGCAGGGCCTGCAGGACAGGGCCGGGCAGCGCGGCGTCGGTGGTGACGAAGGCCAGCATCGTCGCCATGTCGGGCGCGATCATGCCGCTGCCCTTGGCGATGCCGCTGAGCGTCACCGTCACCCCGTCGATCGCGGCGGTCGCGCTGGCGCCCTTGGGGTAGGTGTCGGTGGTCATGATCGCACGGGCGGCCTCGGCCCAGCGGCCGGCCTCGAGGTCCTGCGCCAGCGCCGGCAGGAAGGCCGCCAGCGCCTCGTGCGGGAGGGCCACGCCGATCACGCCGGTCGAGGCGTGGAAGGTCTCGCGCGCCTTGCAGCCGACGGCCGCGGCGGTCGCCGCCGCCAGCGCCTTGACGGCGGTCACGCCGGCCTTGCCGGTGAAGGCATTGGCGTTGCCGGCATTGACCAGGATCGCGCGCGCCTTGGCGCCACCTTTGCCGTCGAGCAGCGCCTTGCACCAGTCGACCGGCGCCGAGGGGCAGAGCGAGCGGGTGAAGACGCCGGCGAGAGTCGTGCCCGGCGCCAGCTCGATCAGGCAGAGGTCGGGACGGTCCTTGTAGCGGGTATTGCTTGCGGCCACGGCGAGGCGCACGCCCTCGACCGGCATCAGGGCGGGCGGCTCGGCGGGCGCGAGCGGCGAGGTTTTCGGTGCCATCGATGGTCCTCAGTCGGGGAAGAGACGGATCTCGGCCTTCGCGCGCAGCTCGACCAGGAGCTTGTCGATCGCCAGCCGCCCGAGCTCCTTGCGGATGCGGTGCGCCAGCTCCTGCTTGGAGAGCGGCTCGGCCATGCGGCGCTCCAGCACCTTCACCAGGACCCAGCCGATCTCGGTCTCCAGCGGCTGGCGCGAGTACTGGCCGACCGGCAGGCTGAACGCCTCGGCCGCGACCGCCTGCGGCTGCAGCTCGGCGCGGCCGAACCAGCCGAGATCGCCGCCGGAGGCGGCCGAGACGTGCACGGAGTTCTCGCGCGCCACCTGGGCGAAGTCGACGCCGGCGCGCAGCCGCTCGAGCGCGGCGAGGCAGATCTCGCGCGAGGCGCAGACCACCATCGCCAGGTGCACCTCCTCGCGGCTGTCGCCCGAGGTCATCACCTCGACGCGCTCCTGCACGTCCTTCTCGCTGACCGCGTCGCCGAGGTAGCCGGCGAGAAAGCTTTCCTGCAGCAGCTTGTTCTCGGTCGCGCGCAGGCGGCGCTTGAACTCCTCACTGTCGTCGAGGCCTTCCTTGCGCGCCTCCTGGGCGA
>DATEDK010000208.1:0-6699 GCA_035281685.1 Kiloniellales bacterium
TGGTACCGCCTCGACGGCCGCGAAGGGGCGCCCTGGCTTGTCTTCTCCAACTCGCTAGGCACCACGCACGCGATGTGGGACGGCCAGGTCGAAGCCCTGGCACCTCGCTTTCGGATTCTGCGCTACGACACCCGCGGCCACGGTCAATCGGAGGTGGCGCCGGCGCCCTACAGCCTGGAGCAGCTGGGCCGCGACGTGCTGCTCCTGGCCGACGGCCTCGGCATCGGCCGCTTCAGCTTCTGCGGCCTCTCCATGGGCGGCATGACCGGCCAGTGGCTGGGCGCCGAGGCGGCGGACCGCGTCGAGCGGCTGGTGCTCTGCAACACCGGCGCGGTGATCGGCAACGCGCCGCTCTGGAACGAGCGCATCGCGCAGGTGGAAAGTAGAGGCATGGCGGCGATGGTGGATGGCGCGATGGACCGCTGGTTCACCAAGGCCTTCCAGCAGAGCCACCCGGCCGAGGTGCGCCGCATCCGCGACGCCTTCCTCACCATCGACCCGCGCGGCTACGCGCGCTGCATGGGCGCGCTCCGCGACGCGGACCTGCGGCCGCTGCTCGGGCGCATCAAGGCGCCGACGCTGGTGATCAACGGCAGCGCGGACCCCGCAACGCCGCCGGCGCTGGGCAACGAGATCGCGGCCGGCGTGAAGGGCGCCCGCGCGGTCACGCTGCAGGCCGCGCACATCTCCAACATCGAGGCCAAGGCGGCTTTCGACGAGGCGCTTGGCGGTTTCCTGGCAGGGAGGGACTGATGGACGACAGCGAACGCCGCACGCGGGGACGCGAGGTGCGGGCCGCCGTGCTGGGCGAGGCGCATGTGGCGCGCACGGAGGCGAAGACCAATGCCTTCCGCGCCGACTTCGTCGACTTCCTGACGCGCATCTGCTGGGGCGACGTCTGGACCCGGCCGGGGCTGGCGCGCCGCGAGCGCTCGCTGATCACGCTCGCGCTTCTGGTTGGCGGTGCGCGCTGGGAAGAGCTGCCGCTGCACCTGCGCGGCGCCCTCAACAACGGCGTCACTGTCGACGAGATCAAGGAGGTGCTGTTGCACAGCGCGGTCTACGCCGGCGTGCCGGCCGCCAACACCGCCTTCCAGATCGCCAACGAGGTGCTGCAGAAGGAGGGCAAGCTCGGCTGATGCGCACGCAGGTCGGCATCGTCGGCGCCGGTCCCGCCGGCCTGCTGCTGTCGCACCTGCTGCACCGGGCCGGCATCGCGAGCGTCGTTCTGGAGCGGCAGAACCGCGAGCACGTCGAGCACCGCATCCGTGCTGGCGTGCTGGAGCAGGGGACCGCCGAGCTCTTGCGCGCCACCGGCCTCGGCCAGCGTCTGGACCGCGAGGGCATGGTCCACCGCGGCATCGAGATCGCCGTGCGCGCGCGGCGGCACCGCATCGATCTCGCGGGGCTCAGCGGCGGCAAGACCGTCACGGTCTACGGCCAGCATGAGGTGGTGAAGGACCTGATCGACCGGCGGCTGGCCGACGGCGGTGACCTGCGGTTCGAGGCGGAAGAGGTGCAGCCCGCGGGCTTCCTCGGCGAGACGCCGTCGCTCAGCTGGTCGGAGCACGGCGAGCGCCGCGAGCTCCGCTGCGACTTCATCGCGGGCTGCGACGGCTTCCATGGCATCTGCCGCCCCAGCCTGCCGGCCGGCCACGCCACCGAGCTGGATCGCAGCTACCCCTTCGCCTGGCTCGGCATCCTGGCCGAGGCGCCGCCGGCACAGGAGGAGCTGATCTATGCGCACCATCCGGACGGCTTCGCGCTCTTCTCCATGCGCTCGCCGCAGATCACGCGGCTCTACCTGCAGTGCGACCCCGACGAGGACCTCGCCAACTGGCCCGACCGGCGCATCTGGGACGAGCTGCACAAACGGCTGGAAAGCGACGGCGGCTGGCACCTGAAGGAAGGGCCGATCCTGCAGAAGGGCATCACCGCGATGCGATCCTTCGTCTGCGAGCCGATGCAGGCGGGGCGGCTCTTCCTCGCCGGCGATGCCGCGCACATCGTGCCACCGACCGGGGCCAAGGGCATGAACCTCGCGGTCGCCGACGTGCGCGTGCTGGCGGCCGCGCTGATCGCGTACTACCGGGAGAGCCGCGACGATCTGCTGGCCGCCTACTCGGCAACCTGCCTCCGCCGGGTCTGGAAGGTGCAGCGCTTCTCCTGGTGGATGACGCAACTGCTGCACCGCTTCCCCGAGCACGACGCCTTCGGCCGCCACCTGCAGCAGGCCGAGCTCGACTACGTCGTGCATTCCGAAGCGGCGCGCCGCTCGCTCGCCGAGAACTACGTCGGCCTGCCGTTCGAGGGAGCGGGGGAGTAACCCACCGACTCCCCTCACCCTGTCCCTCTCCCCGCTATCGCGGGGCGAGGGGACCCCTGGCCTGCTATCAACGCTGCCGTCCCCTCGCCCCCGTAGGGGGAGAGGGACAGGGTGAGGGGCCCTTTGTCGGTTCACCTGTTCCCTCGCGCGCTCTTTTCTTACGGAAACCCCCGGCCTAGCCTCGCGCCTCCTTGAGCGGAGGGTCCCATGGCCACGATCACCGTCGACGCGGCACTCACCCAGATCGGCACCGGGCGCTTCCAGTGGCGTCTCCTCTTCATCTTCGGGCTGGTGTGGACGGCCGATGCCATGCAGGTGCTGGCGATCGGGCTGACCGCCGCGCCGATCGCGGCCACCTTCGGCATCACGGTGCCGCAGGCGTTGCAGACCGGCACCTGGTTCTTCATCGGCATGATGGTGGGCGCCTGGGGCTTCGGCCAGCTGGCCGACCGCTACGGCCGCCGCACAGTGCTGATCGTGACCGTGCTCTGCGACGCCGTCTTCGGCCTCGCTTCGGCCGCCGCGCCCGACCTCTTCTGGCTCTGCGTGCTGCGCTTCCTCACCGGCGCCGCGGTCGGCGGCACGCTGCCGGTCGACTATGCGCTGATGGCGGAGTTCCTGCCGCCGCAGCGTCGCGGCCGCTGGCTGGTCGCTCTCGAGGGCTTCTGGGCGATCGGTACGCTGATCGTCGTGGTCGCGGCCTGGCTGCTCAGCGGGACCACCGATCCCTGGCGCTGGCTCTTCGTCGTCACCGGGGCGCCCGCCGTGGTCGGCATCTTCCTGCGCTTCTGGATCCCGGAGTCGCCCTATCACCTGAGCCGCCGCGGCGAGGGCGCCGGCGCGCGCGCCGTGCTGGAGCGGATGGCCCGGATGAACGAGCGCGGGCTCCCGTCGGGCGAGGTTGCGAGCGAAGCGCGCCGGCGCCCGCCCTTCTGGGAGCTCTTCCGGCACGGGCTCGCGCGCACCTCGCTGATGGTGTTCCTGGTCTGGTTCCTGGTCTCGGCCGCCTACTATGGCGTCTTCGTGTGGCTGCCGATCGAGCTGGCCAAGGGTGGCTACGCCTTCGTGCGCGGCACCGAGTTCCTGATCTGGCTTGCGCTGGCGCAGATCCCCGGCTACGCGCTGGCCGCGGTCCTGGTCGAGCGCATCGGCCGGCGCGCGACGCTGCTCGGCTTCCTGGTGCTGAGCGCCATCGGCTGCTTCCTCTTCACGCTGGCCGCCACGCCGACGCTGATCGCCGTATCGCTGCTGCTGATGTCCTTCGCGCTGCTCGGCACCTGGGGCTCGATGTACGCCTATACGCCGGAGCTCTACCCGACCGAGCTGCGCGGCACCGGCATGGGCTCGGCCGGCGCGATGGCGCGCATCGGCGGCCTGCTGGCGCCGCTGGCCATCCCCTACATCGTGGCGATCTCCTTCGCCACGGCGATCGGCCTCTTCGCCGCCCTGCTGGCAGTCGCGGCGATAGCGACCGTGCTGATCCCGACGGAGACGCGCGCCAAGCCGCTGACCTGAGCCTTAGGGGATCAGCCCGTACTTGCGGAGCTGGCCTTCGACTTCCTTGTTGCCCGGCATCAGCTCCTGCGCCCGCAAGAGGTCGGCGCGGCCCTGCATGCGGTCACCCAGGGCGTACCAGGCCATGCCGCGGTGCATGTAGGCCGGCCCGTAGTTCGGGTCGACCGCGAGCGCGCCGTTGAAATAGGAGATCGCGTCCACGTACTTCCCCTGGCGCAGGTAAAGGTAGCCCAACGTATCGGCACCCTGCGGATCGTCGGGGATCAGTGCGGCCGAGGCGCGGCAGTCGTCGAGGGCATAGCCCCACTCGCGCAGCTCGATGAAGGCGAAGCAGCGGTTGCGCAGGGTGGTTGGGTTGTCGGGGTTCAGCGAGAGCGCGCGGGTGTAGTCGTCGATCGCCTGCGGAAACTGCCGCAGGCGGTAGTAGACCAGACCGCGCCCGTTCAGCGCGGCGATCAGCATCGTCTGGTTCAGCTCGCCCGAGTCGATCGCCCGCGTGTAGAGATCGAGAGCCGTGCCGTAGTCGCCCGCCTTGGCCGCGGCCTGCGCGTCCAGCACCATGATGTTCGGGATCTCGGCCGCCGCCGGCGTACCGACGCCCAGCAGCAGCGCGAGCACCATGAAGAGCCTGCGCATCGTCCTCGTCCTCTCCGCCGCTACCCGCCGCCCCTTGGGACCAAGCGCTCTGCTGTGGAGCCCCAAGGGTCCGGTGCTAGGATGGCGGAATGAGGGCG
Organism: Kiloniellales bacterium; assembly: GCA_035281685.1. Classification (GTDB taxonomy): domain Bacteria; phylum Pseudomonadota; class Alphaproteobacteria; order Kiloniellales; family JACOMY01; genus DATEDK01. The sequence goes on from DATEDK010000208.1 coordinate 4,576, forward strand.
GCCCCGCCATCGTCGCTCGTTGAATTTCCATAACAATGGTTCGAGGTTCTGAAGCCATGCTGGTGTCGCCCGAACTGGCCCGCACCGATGCGCTGCGCCGCAAGGTGCGCGAAGGCCTGCAGCAGAGCGAGGCCGAGGTGGTGGAGCACCTGCTGCCGCTGGCGACCCTGCCGGCGGAGACGCTCGATCGCATCCAGCTCGAGGCTCGCAGCCTCGTCGAATCGGTGCGCAAAGCGAGGCTCGGCCATGGCGGGCTCGATGCCTTCCTGCACGAGTTTCAGCTCTCCTCGAAGGAGGGCGTCGTGCTGATGTGCCTGGCCGAAGCGCTGCTGCGCGTACCGGACACGCTGACCGTCGACAAGCTGATCCGCGACAAGGTCGGCGAGGCCGACTGGGGCGCGCACCTGGGCAAGAGCGAATCGCTCTTCGTCAACGCCTCGACATGGGCCCTGATGCTGACCGGGCGCGTGCTGCAGCTCGACGACCGCGACCGCCGCGATCTGGGCGGCACGCTGCGCCGCCTGGTGACGCGCTCCGGTGAGCCGGTGATCCGTGCCGCCATGCACCAGGCCATGCGCATCCTCGGCCGGCAGTTCGTCATGGGGCGCACCATCGAGGAGGCGCTGGAGCGCGCCGCCAAGGAGGAGCAGAGGGGCTACCGCCATTCCTTCGACATGCTGGGCGAGGGTGCGCGCACCATGGAGGACGCGGACCGCTATCTCGACAGCTACCTCGACGCCATCGCCGCCATCGGGCGCCACTCCGCCGGCCGCGGCCCGATCGGGGGGCCGGGCATCTCGGTCAAGCTCTCGGCCCTGCATCCTCGCTACGAGGAGGCGAAGCGCGACCGCGTGCGCGAGCTGAAGGAGCGCATTCTCAAGGTCGCCGGCGCGGCCAAGACCGCCAACATCGGCATGACCATCGACGCCGAGGAGGCGAGCCGGCTCGACCTCTCGCTCGACCTGATCGAGGCGCTGGCCGTCGCACCGGAGCTCAAGGGCTGGCAGGGCCTGGGGCTCGCGCTGCAGGCCTACCAGAAGCGCGCGATCCTGGTGCTCGACTGGCTGGCTGCGCTCGGCAAGCGGGCCGAGCGGCGGCTCTTCGTGCGTCTGGTGAAGGGCGCCTACTGGGACAGCGAGATCAAGTGGGCGCAGGAGCAGGGCCTCGACCACTACCCGGTCTTCACCCGCAAGAGCACGACCGACGTCTCCTACCAGGCCTGCATGCGCAAGATGTTGAGCGAGCCCGACGCGATCTACCCCGCCTTCGCCACGCACAACGCGCTCTCCGTCGCCACCGTCCTGGAGCTCGCCGGCAACCGGCAGGACTACGAGTTCCAGCGCCTGCATGGCATGGGCGAGACGCTTTACGCCGAGATCGTCGGGCCCGAGCGGCTGAACCGGCCCTGCCGCATCTATGCGCCGGTAGGCAGCCACGAGGATCTCCTGGCCTACCTGGTGCGCCGCTTGCTGGAGAACGGCGCCAACTCCTCCTTCGTCAACCGCATCCAGGACGAGCGCCTGCCGGTCGAGGAGATGGTGGCCGATCCGGTCGCGCGCACGCGGCGCTTGAGCCAGGTGATGCACCCGCGCATCCCGCTGCCGCGCGATCTCTATGGCCGCGAGCGCAGGAACTCGCGCGGCCTCGATCTCAACGATCCGCTCACGCTGGTTGGCCTCGGCCAGGCGATGGACGAGGCGGCACGGCAGCCCTGGCGCGCCGCGCCGATCGTCGGCGGCCGCGAGCGCGAGGGCACCGCGCGCCCGGTGCGCAATCCCGCCGACACCCGCGAGACCGTGGGCACGGTGGTCGAGGCGACGCCGCCCCTGATCCAGGAGGCGCTGGACCGGGCGGTAAAGGCGCAGCCTGCCTGGGACGACATGCCCGCCGACGAGCGCGCCGACATCCTGGAGCGTCTGGCCGATCTGCTGGAGGAGCGGCGCGCCCTGCTGATGGCGATGTGCGTGAAGGAGGCCGGCAAGACGGCGATGGACGCGCAGGCCGAGGTGCGCGAGGCGGCCGACTTCTGCCGCTACTACGCCGCTCGCGCGCGCGCCGATTTCGCGCTGCCGAAACGGCTGCCGGGACCGACGGGCGAGGTGAACGAGATCGCCCTGCATGGCC
>DATEDK010000209.1:0-10625 GCA_035281685.1 Kiloniellales bacterium
GTCTAGATTGCTGAGCGGCTCGTCGAACAGGAAGACCTGGGGATGGCGGACGATGGCGCGGCCGAGCGCGACGCGCTGGCGCTGGCCGCCGGAGAGCTGGCGCGGCTTGCGCTGGAGGAACTCGCCCAGCTGGAGCAGGCGCGCCGCCTCGTCGACGCGCGCGCGGATCTCGGCGCGCGGCAGCCCGGCGATCTTCAGGCCGTAGGCCATGTTGTCGAACACGCTCATGTGCGGATAGAGCGCGTAGTTCTGGAAGACCATGGCGATGTCGCGCTCGCGCGGCTCCAGCTCGTTCACCCGGCGCTCGCCGATGCGGATCTCGCCCGCGGTGATCGTCTCCAGCCCGGCCACCATGCGCAGCAGCGTGGACTTGCCGCAGCCCGAGGGGCCGACGATGACGGCGAGCTGGCCGTCGGCGACCTCGACATCCAGGCCGTGGATCACCTGCTGCCCGCCGTAGCTCTTGCGCACCCCTGCTATGGCGATGGCGACCATCCTTGCCCCCTACTTCTCGGTCTCCACCAGGCCCTTGATGAAGAGCCGCTGCATGACCAGGACGACTACGACGGGCGGCAGCAGCGCCAGGATGGCGGTCGCCATGACGACGTGCCACTGCGGCTCCGCGTCTGCCACGGTCACCATGCGCTGAATTCCCATGACGATGGTGGTGTAGTTCTGGTTCGTGGTGACCAGCAGCGGCCAGAGGTACTGGTTCCAGCCGTAGATGAAGAGGATGACGAAGAGCGCGGCGATATTGGTGCGCGACAGCGGCAAGAGAATGTCGCGGAAGAAGCGCAGCGGTCCGGCACCGTCGATGCGCGCCGCCTCGGCCAGCTCCTCGGGCACCGTCAGGAAGAACTGCCGGAAGAGGAAGGTGGCCGTGGCCGAGGCGATCAGCGGCAACGCCAAGCCCGTGTAGCTGTTCAGCAGCCCGAGCCCGGCGGCAACCTCGAAGGTCGGCACGATGCGGACCTCGACCGGCAACATGAGGGTGATGAAGACGACCCAGAAGCAGAGCATGCGGCCGGGAAAGTGGAAGTAGACGATGGCGTAGGCGGAGATGATGGAGATGGCGATCTTTCCGATGGCGATGGCGAGCGCCATGATCAGGCTGTTGCCCAGCATCTGGCCGACGGGAATCGCGCCGGAGCTGCGCAGGCCCTGCTCCAGCACCCGCTCGTAGTTGTCCACCAGCCGATCGCCGGGCCAGAGGGGCATGAGGCCGCTGACCAGTGCGGAGGGCTCGTGCGTCGAGGCGACGAAGGCGATCCAGAGCGGCAGCATGACGATGGCGCAGCCCAGGATCAGAACGAGGTGGGCGAAGAGAGTCAGTCCGGGACGGCGCTCGACCATTCAGTAGTGCACCTTCCGCTCGATGAAGCGGAACTGCACGACGGTCAGCGCGATCACCACCAGCATCAGGATCACCGACTGCGCCGAGGACGAGCCGAGGTTGAGACCGATGAACCCGTCGTTGAACACCTTGTAGACCAGGATGTTGGTGGCTTGGCCCGGCCCGCCCGAGGTGGTCGCGTGGATCACGCCGAAGGTGTCGAAGAAGGCATAGGCGACGTTCACCACCAGCAGGAAGAAGGTGGTGGGTGAGAGCAGCGGGAAGACAATGGTCCAGAAGCGCCGCGTCGGGCCCGCGCCGTCGATCGCCGCCGCTTCGATCAGGGAGCGCGGGATCGCTTGCAGCCCGGCGAGGAAGAACAGGAAGTTGTATGAAACCTGCTTCCAGGCGGCGGCGATGATCACCAGCAGCATGGCATCATCGCCGTCGAGGAAGTGGTTCCAGCGGTAGCCGAACCCACGCAACACGTAGGCCAGCACGCCGACCGTCGGGCTGAAGAGAAACCACCACAGCACGCCGGCGATGGCCGGTGCCACGGCATAGGGCCAGATCAGCAGGGTCTTGTAGCCGGTGGCGCCGCGGATCACGCGGTCCGCCATGGTCGCCAGCAGGAGCGCAAAGCCCATCGAGGAGAGCGTGACGGCGGCACTGAAGAAGAGCGTGCGCCAGAAGGATGCGAGATAGAGCGGATCGTCGAACAGGCGTTCGAAGTTGTCGAACCAGACGAACTGCGTGGAAAGGCCGAAAGCGTCCTGGCGCAGGAACGACTGATAGAGGGCCTGTCCGGCCGGCCAGAGGAAAAAGATCGCGGTGACGGCGAGCTGCGGCGCCACCAGCAGGTAGGGCAGCCAGAGGTTGCGGAAGGTGACGCGCTTGTGCATCGGCAGCTCAGGGGGCGGTGCCTGGGGCCGATCCTTCGAGGCCCGGCGGCGCCGGGCACCTCGGGATGAGGCGTGAGTTGGTCGACCAACCCACCGACCTCGTGCCGAGGAGCGGTGCTTCAGCACCGCGTCTCGAAGGATGGGCCAGAGGCACCGCCGTCGAGCATGCGCCTACATCGACTGCTCGAACTCGCGCAGCAGGGTGTTGGAGCGGGCGACGGCGTCGTCGAGCGCCTGCTCGACGCTCTTGCTGCCGGCGAAGGCCGCTTCCAGCTCCTCCTCGATGACGTCGCGGATCTGCACGAAGTTGCCGAGCCTGATTCCCTTGGAGTTCTCCGTCGGCTCGTGCAGCGTCATCTGCTTGATCGAGACGTCGGTGCCGGGGTTCTTGTCGTAGTAGCCCTGGCTCTTGGTCAGCTCGTAGGCCGCGTAGGTGATCGGCAGGTAGCCGGTCTCCTGGTGCCACCAGGCCTGCACCTCCGGCGAGGAGAGGTAGGTGAAGAAGTCGGCGACGCCGGCGTACTCCTGCTCCGGCCGGCCCTGCAGCACCCAGAGCGTCGCACCGCCGATGATCGAGTTCTGCGGCGCGCCGGCGACGTCGGGCCAGTAGGGCAGCATGGCGACGCCGAACTCGAAGTCCTTGGCGTTCGCGCGCACGCCCGCCTGGGCCGCCGAGGAGTTCATGTACATGACGCACTCGCCGGAATAGAAGAGCGGCGCGGAATCCGAGCGCCGGCCGCCGTACTTGAAGATGCCTTCCTTCTGCCAGTCGACGATCGCCTGAATGTGGCGCTTCTGCAGCTCGCCGTTGATGGCGAGCTCGGCGTCGAAGCCGGCGAAGCCGTTCTCCCGCGTGGCGAAGGGCACGTTGTGCAGTGCCGAGAGGTTCTCCAGCTGCACCCAGGAGGGCCAGCCGGTGGTGAAGCCGCAGGTGGCGGCGCCCGCGGCGATGATCTTGCGCGCCGCGTCCGCGAGCTCTGGCCAGGTCTTCGGCGGGCTGTTCGGATCGAGGCCCGCCTTCTCGAAGGCCGTCTTGTTGTAGTAGAGCACCGGCGTCGAAGAGTTGAACGGCAGCGAGAGCATGTTGCCCTCGGTGTCGCTGTAGTAGCCGGTCACCGCGGCGAGGTAGTTCTTCGGGTCGAAGGCCTGGCCCTGGTCGCCCATCAGCCGGTAGACCGGATAGATCGCGCCCTTGGCGCCCATCATCGTGGCGGTGCCGACCTCGAAGACCTGCACGATCGCCGGGTTCTCCTTGGCGCGGAAGGCGGCGATCGCTGCGGTCAGCGTTTCGGTGTAATTGCCCTTGTAGACGGGCACGACGACGTAGTCGCTCTGCGTCGCGTTGAAGTCGGCGGCGATCTTGTTGAGCTTCTCGCCCAGCTCGCCGCCCATGGCATGCCACCACTGGATCTCCGTGGCGGACCAGGCCGGCGAGGCCGTTCCAGCCAGCGCCAGCGCCGTGATGGCGCCGATCAGCGTGCGTCGGATCGTCATGTCGTTCTCCCTGTGGTCCTGCTCGCCGACGGTTGCCGGCGGCCGGAACGGTTTGCGCAGCCTGGAGTCTGGGGCTTGGCTGCGACCCGTCCCGGTCATTGGAATGAAAAGTTTGTTACAGCCCCGGATTGAACTTCAAGGCCTTATCGAGCCGTGGGTTTCCTGCTCGGCAAGGCGCGGATAGCAGCCAGCGTCCTGCGCGACCATCTTGCGGGGCAACGCAATGGGAAAGGTTAGCGCTATGCTGAAGGAGATGAGCCGTACCACGATCCCGAGCGAGGCGAGCGAGCCCGCGCGTGCCACCGCCGATCCCGAGTTGCGGCTGGTGGAGCGTGCCTGCCGCGCGCTCGAGGCGGACAACGGCGAGCGGGTCAACCTTGGGGCGCTTGCCGCGGCCCTTGGCACCACGCCCTGGACCCTCTCGCGCGCCTTCCGCCGCCAGCTCGGGGTCACGCCCTCGGCCTATGCCGAAGAGCGCCGCGCGCGGCGCTTTCGCAGCGAGCTGAGACAGGGCGAGAGCGTGGCCAGCGCCACCTACGGCGCAGGCTACGGTTCCTCCTCGCGCGTCTACGAGGGTGCCGCCCGCCGCTTCGGCATGACCCCGGCCTCCTACAAGCGCGGCGGCCAGGGCGCCGAGATCGCCTATGCGATCGCGAACTCGCCGCTCGGCCGCCTGCTGGTCGCGACCACCGCGCAGGGCGTGTGCTTCGTCGCGCTGGGCGAGGACGATCAGGTGCTGGAGGACGAGCTGCGGCGCGAATTCCCCGCCGCGGAGCGCATCGAGCGCGACCAGGCTCGCCTGAGACCTTCGATTCAGAGCGTCGTCGACTACCTGAAGGGCACGGCGCCGCATCCCGAGCTGCCGCTCGACGTGCAGTCGACCGCATTCCAGCGGCGGGTCTGGGAGGAGCTGCTGGCGATCCCGCCGGGCGAGACGCGCAGCTACGGCGAGGTGGCGGCGAGCCTCGGAATTCCCACCGCATCGCGCGCCGTGGGCCGGGCCTGCGCCACCAACCCGGTGGCGCTGCTCATCCCCTGCCACCGCGTCACGCGCGAGGACGGCGGCCTCAGCGGCTATCGCTGGGGCATGGAGCGCAAGCAGCGCCTGCTGACCGCCGAAGCGGAACGGGGGTAGGGCTCTCCCCTCCACCATGCGAAGCATGGGGGAGGGTTGGGGAAGGGCGCGGTAACGATCGGAGCTGCTTCGTCGACACGCGCGTGGTGGAGGGGCCTTAACCGCCTTCGATCCCCATTGTCCTCGCCCGGCGGCAGAGCTCGGCAACGGTGAGCCGGTCGAGCCGGTTCATCATTTCGTCCTGCATCTCGTTCCAGATCGGCCGCACGACCCGCTGGCCGAGCTGCGAGCCGCCAGGCTCGGCCGAGGGCTCGGGCTGGCCCTCCAGGCGGCGCACGATCCGGATGATCTCGCCCAGGGTGATGGCGCTGCCGTCGCGGGCCAGGCGGTAGCCGCCGCGGGGGCCGCGCTGGCCGGCGAGAACGCCCTCGTGCACCAGTTCCTGCAGCACCTGCTCGAGATAGCGGCGCGGAATGCCCTGGCGATCGGAGATGTCGGTCGAGCGCACCGGCCGGTTGCCGGCGTGGTAGGCCACGTCGACCACGGCTTCGATGGCAAACAGCAGCTTCTTCGACAGCCGCAGCATGGCGCTAGCGCCTCGCGGTTACACCGGTCGAACCGAATCCCCCCGTTCCCCGCTCGCTCGGCGCCAACCCGGAAACCTCCTGCCAGGACGCACGGCTGACCGGTGCCACGACCAGCTGCGCGATGCGGTCGCCCCGCCGAAGGGTGACCGGCTCCTGCCCCAGATTCACCAGAATCACGCCGACCTCGCCCCGATAGTCGGCATCGACGGTGCCCGGCGCGTTCAGCACCGTGAGACCATGCTTCAATGCCAGGCCGGAGCGCGGACGCACCTGCGCCTCGTAGCCGGCAGGCAGCGCGATGGCGAGACCGGTCGGCACCAGGCGGCGCTCGCCGGGCGCCAGGGTCACGAGCTCCGCAACGGCGGCCAGCAGGTCCATGCCGGCACTGTCCGCCGTGGCGTAGTGTGGCAGCGGCAGGCCCTCGCCATGCGCCAGGCGCTCGACTGCCACGGTGACGCTCGCGGCGGCGCTCACGGCTTCGCGGCTCCCAAGTGCTCCGCAATGCGCCGCGCCAGGTGGCGCGCCACCTGCAGCTTGTCCTGCCGCGGCCAGGACTCGACACCCTTGGCGTCGATCAGGTGCACCTCGTTGTCGCCCTGGCCGAAGACGTGCCCGGCCGAAACGTCATTGGCGAGGATCCAGTCGCAGCCCTTGCGCTTCAGCTTTTCTTGCGCGTGCTGGATCACCTTCTCGGTCTCGGCGGCGAAGCCCACCACCAGGCCCGGCCGGTCGTTCTTGCGCTGCGAGAGCGTCGCCAGGATGTCGGGATTCTCCGCCAGCGCCAGCGCCGGCGGCGCCTTGCCCTTCACCTTCTTCAGCTTCTGCTCGCCGGCCGCCGCGGGACGCCAGTCCGCGACCGCGGCAGCGCAGACCGCGACGTCGGCCGGCAAGGCATCGAGGCAGGCATCGAGCATCTGCTGCGCGGTCTCGACCGCCACCGTCGTGACGCCGGCGGGATCGGGCAGGGTGACGGGGCCGCTGACCAGCGTGACGCGGGCACCCAGGCCCGCGAGCGCCGCGGCGATGGCGTGGCCCTGCTTGCCCGACGAGCGGTTGGCGATGTAGCGCACGGGGTCGATCGGCTCGTGCGTGGGGCCGCTGGTCACCAGCGCATGGCGGCCGGCGAGCGCGGCGGTGCGATCGAAATAGGCGGCGACGGCCGACAGGATCTCGGCGGGTTCCGCCATGCGGCCGAAGCCGAACTCGCCGCAGGCCATCGGGCCCTCGTTCGGCCCGACCACGATGATGCCGCGATCGCGCAGCAGGGAGAGGTTGGCGCGCGTCGCCGGATGGTCCCACATGCGCACGTTCATCGCCGGCGCGACCATCACGTCGGTGTCGGTCGCGAGCAGCAGCGTCGAAGCGAGATCGCCGGCGTGGCCGTGCGCCAGGCGTGCCAGAAGATCGGCCGTGGCAGGCGCCACGACGACGAGATCGGCGGCGCGCGAGAGCTGGATGTGGCCCATCTCGCTCTCGTCGGTCAGCGAGAAGAGGTCCTGGTAGACCTTCTGTTCGGTCAGCGCCGCCATCGAGAGCGGCGTGACGAACTCCGTCGCGGCCCGCGTCAGCACGCCGGTCACGCCAGCGCCTTGTTCGCGCAGTCGGCGCACCAGCTCCAGAGCCTTGTAGGCGGCGATGCCGCCCGAGACGATCAGCAGGATGCGCTTGCCGGCCAGCATGGTTTCCCAGTTCTCGGCTGGAGATTGCGGAGCCTAGGACTCCGCCAGACTCCTTACAAGAGTGAGCCGACTACAGGAGCGCGATCAGCGCCACGACCAGCGCGACGACGGCGACCAGGAGCGACAGCCGGGCCGTGCCGCGCCCCGACGCTCGCTCGAGACGCTCCAGCGTGCCGGCGCTGAGCTTGACGCCGCGCGAGCGCAGATCGCTGGCGATGATCTCGATGTCGGTCAGGAACTGCGGCACGCGGGCGATCGCGCGATTGAGGTCCTGGCTGGCCTTGGCGAGCCGCGCTCCTGGGCCACGATGCTGGCGGATCCACTGCTCGATCAGCGGCTGCGACAGCGTCCAGATGTTGAGCTCCGGCGCCAGGCTGCGGCTCGTCCCCTCGGCCATCATCATGTTCTTCTGCAGGAGCAGGAGCTGGGGTTGCACCTGCATCTGGAACGACTCGGTCAGCTGGAAAAGCTGCGCCAGCAGCTTGGCGAAGGAGATTTCGTTCAAGGGACGCCCGACGATCGGTTCGCAGACGCTGCGCAGCGCCTGCGCGTAGATGTCGAGCGAGCGACCGGGCGGCAGGTAGCCCGCCTCGACCTGCACCTCGGCCAGCCGCCGGTAGTCGCCCTGCATGGTGGCGATCATCATGTCGGCGAGGAAGAAGCGGGTCTGCTGGTCGAGCCGGCCGAGGATGCCGAAGTCGACGGCAAAGATGTTGCCGCCGGCGTCGACGCCCATGTTCCCCGGGTGCTGATCGCCGTGGAAGGTGCCGTCGCGGAACACCTGATTGAAGAAGATCGCGGCGGCCTTGCGCAGGATCTCTTCGATGTTGTGGCCGGCCGCGATCAGCGCCTCGCGGTCGTCCATCGCGATGCCGGATATGCGCGTCATCGTCAGCACCCGCCGGCTGGTGCGCCGCCAGTCGACACGCGGCAGGTTGTAGGTCGGATCGTCGGTGAAGTTCTCGTTGATCTCCGACATGCCGGCCGCCTCGATGCGGAGATCCATCTCCAGGCGCACCTGCTCGGCGAAGAGCTGGACGATCTCGCGCGGCTTCAGGCGTCTCAAGCGCGGCTGCGTGCGCTCGGCCATGAAGGCGACCCAGGCGAAGAGCTCGAGATCGCGCTCGATCGCGTTCTCGATGCCGGGGCGCAGGATCTTCACCGCAACCTCGCGGCCAGCGGTGCCGTCGGCCTCGCGCGTCACGGCAAAGTGCACCTGGGCCATCGAGGCGGCGGAGATCGGCTTGTCCTCGAAGCGCTCGAAGAGCTGGGCCACCGGCGCTTCCAGCTCGCGCTCGATCACCGCGCGCGCCTCGGAGCCGGAGAAGGGGCCGACGTGGTCCTGCAGCAGCGAGAGGTCGTTGGCGAGCTCGTCGCCCAGCAGATCGGCGCGGGTCGACATCGTCTGGCCCAGCTTGATGAAGCTGGGGCCGAGCTCGGTCAGCGCCCGAGCGAGACGCTGACCGGGACGGCCCGGCGCGTTGCGGCGCGAGAGCAGACGCAGCACGAAGAGCGGGCTGCCGGACAGGCCCATCTCGACCAGCGCCTGTCCGGCGTCGTTGCGCGCCAGGATGCGGGCGATGCCCAGGAGGCGCCACAGCATCCGCACGGGGTGCATCATGGCCGGCTACCTAGATGCGCCAGGCGGAGTGGATGGCGGCGATGCCGCCGGAGAGGTTCTCCCAGCGCGTCCGCGACAGGCCGGCGCCGGCCATCATGCGCGCGAGCTGCGGCTGCGAGGGGAAGCGGCGGATCGACTCGGCGAGGTAGCGATAACTCGCCGCGTCGCCGGCGACGATCGCGCCCAGCCGCGGCAGCACCGCGAAGGAATAGGCCGCGTAAAGCCTGTCGAGCACCGGCAGCACGACCTGGCTGAACTCCAGGCAGAGGAAACGGCCACCCGGCTTCAGCACGCGGCGTGCCTCGGCGAGCGCGCGCTCCGGCCGCGCGACGTTCCTGAGGCCGAAGGCGATGGTGTAGGCGTCGACCGAACGGTCCGGCAGCGGCAAGGTCTCGGCATCGCCGGCGAGCCACAGGCACTGCTCACCTTTGGTTCGCGCACGGCCTTCGGCCACCATCTCGGGCGTCAGGTCGACGACCAGGACGGTGACGCTCGGCTCGGCTGCCACGATGCGGCGCGAGACGTCGCCGGTGCCGCCGGCCACGTCGGCCACCCGCCAGCCGGGCCGCGGTGCCAGGAGCTCGACCAGCCGCCGCTTCCAGAGACGATGGATGCCGGCCGACATCAGGTCGTTCATCAGATCGTAGCGGCTGACGACAGAGCGGAAGATGCCCTGCACCCGCCCCGCCTTCTGGTCGGTGGCGATGTCCTCGTAGCCGAAGTGCGTGGTCTCCCCCGGCGGGGCGGGATCGGGCGGCGCAGTCATGTGGCGCGAAGATAGCCTGCCGGCTCGCGGCGGGGCTAGCGAGGGGAGGCTGCATGGCTGGTGCTCGCTCTCCTCCATATCACCCATGGGATGTTGGGGTTTGGGGCCGGATGACAGGAGCCGAGCCACGTGACATAGGAACACATGCCCGAGCTGCCCGAGGTGGAGACCATCGTCCGCGGCCTGCGCCTTCCGCTGGAGGGGCAGCGCCTGGCCAAGGTCGAGGTGCGCGTGCCGGCGCTGCGCTGGCCGCTGCCGAAGCGCCTGGCGAAGCGGCTGACCGGCCGGCGCGTGCTGAGCGTCGGGCGGCGCGCGAAGTACCTCCTGGTCCAGCTCGACGCCGAGGAGGTGCTGCTCGCGCACCTCGGCATGAGCGGGCGCATCCTCATGGTGGCGAAGGGCGAGGAGCGGCCGCCGGAGCCGCACGACCACATCGTGCTGACGACCGACGCCGGCACCGAGATCCGCTTCAACGATGCGCGCCGCTTCGGCATGGTCGACCTCGTCGCCGCCGATAGACTGGAGCGCCACAAGCTGCTCGCCGGGCTCGGCCCCGAGCCGCTCGGCAACGAGTTTTCGGGGCCGGTGCTGGCGGCGGCGCTGCAGGGCAGGGCGACGCCGATCAAGGCGGCCCTGCTCGACCAGCGCGTCGTCGCCGGCCTCGGCAACATCTACGTGAGCGAGGCGCTCTTCGAGTCCGGCATCGCGCCCAGGCGTCTGGCGCGCAGCGTGCAGGGCGAGCGCGCCGAGCGCCTGGCGCAGGCGGTGAAGTCGGTGCTGAACCGCGCGATCGCCGCCGGTGGCTCGTCGCTGCGCGACTACGTGCAGACCTCGGGCGAGCTCGGCTATTTCCAGCATCAGTGGGCGGTTTACGGCAAGGAAGGCGAGCCCTGCCCGGGTTGCACCTGCGGCAAGGGCGTACGGCGCATCGTGCAGTCCGGCCGCTCGACCTTCTATTGTGCAGTGCGGCAACGCTAGGTAAGTAGGGTTCCAACCTCATTTGGCACGGTGCCGTCCGCGTGACCGCCCTGCTGCCCGCTCAGCATCGAGAGGAAGTGCCGCCATGGCCTACGAGATGATCCTGGTCGAGACCAAGGGCGCGGTCGGATTGATCCGCCTCAACCGACCGCAGGCGCTGAACGCGCTCTGCGGCCAGCTCATGCGCGAG
>DATEDK010000210.1:0-2809 GCA_035281685.1 Kiloniellales bacterium
TTCTGGAATTCCGAGCTGCAGGACAGTCCGGATGCCGTCTGGCAACGGCTGCGGGAGACCATCGAGAAGCTGTTACAAAGGGCGGAGTGACTGAGCGGCACCGAGAAGGCCTAACCGCTTCCCCTCACCCTCGCTTCGCTCGACCTCTCCCTGCGGGAGAGGTGAATTAGCTACGGCTCCACCACGAAGACCGGGTTGAACCAGGCGGGCGCCAGCGAGTCCTCCAGCGCCAGGGCGTCGATCGATTCCGCGTCGATGACGATGATGCGGGGGCCCGCGTGGCGCACGACGAGCTTGCCTTCCAGGAGGCGCACGGCCTGGTCGATCGCGATGCGGCCCTGCATCACCGGAGAGTCGGTCGGCGCGGCCAGGATCTTGCCGCGCTTGATGCCGCGGAAAACGCCGTGCGTGAAGTAGTCGGCCAGGACCGCGATCTCCTCGGTGAGACCGCGGGCGCGCAGCACGGAGACCGCAGCCTCCGCAGTGACGGCGGAGCCGACGATGTAGTCGATCTCCGGATGCTCCTCGAGCGCCTCCTCGATCAGGATCAGCTGGATCTCTGTGCCGGTGTCGCCGAACTTGGTGACGACGATCTCGGCCGCACTGCCTTTCAAGCCTTCCGCAAAGCCGGTCTCGACGAAGCGCACCCAGCCCGCGCCCTTCGGCCCGGGAAACCAGGCGAGCTTCACCGGCTGGCTGCCGGCGGGGTGGCGCAGCGCGAAATAGCGGCCGATGGCGTAGCCCATCTCGGTCCAGGACACGCCGGCCTTGGCGGAAATTCCGTCGTCCGCAATGTCGTTGACGGCGGCAACGATCGGGATGCTCTGCGACAGCTCGACCATCAGGTCGGAGAGACCGTCGAAGGAGACTGTGCCGACGATCAGCGCCTCGGCGCCGGCGGCGACGCAGTCGGCGATCTGCTGGCGCTGGCGCGTCAGGTTGGGATAGCCGCCCGCCTCCACCACCTCCAGGCGGATACCGAGCTGGCGCGCCTGCTCGACCATGCCGTAGTTGACGCTGAGCCAGTAGGAGTCCTTGAGGTGCGGATAGGAGGCGCAGAGCCGCCAGGGGCGCTCCGCCTTGTCCAACGGCTGGTAGTCCAGGCTCCGTGGCCGGCCCTCGTAGCGGAAGGGCGGCTCCCAGACGTCGAGCTTCCAGGTCTCGGCCAGGGCCGCGCCGGCGGCGAGCAGCACGAGGGAAGCCGCGAGGAGAGCGAGGCGGGCGATCATGGCGGCAGTCTAGGTCGCTTCCGCGCCCGCCCGGAACGCGATTTAATCGCCCGATGCGCAGCAGCCTCGGCATCGGTGGCCGGCTCACCCTCGCCTTCGTCGCGATCGCGCTGATCTCGCTCAGCTCGGGCGCGGTCGCGTGGCTGGCACTGCGCGACGTCGCCAAGACGCAGGCGACGGTGACCGAGACCGCGCTGCCGGCCGCGGCCGCGGCACAGTCCCTGGCCGAGGCCAGCGCCAATCTCCTCGCCCGCGCGCCGCAGCTCCTGAACGCGGCCAGCGAGGAGCAGCGGCGGCTGCACCGCGCCGCGCTGGACGAGCAGGCGATCCAGCTCTCGCTCGCGCTGGCTGCCCTCGAGCGGCAGAACTTCGCGCCCGACGATCTCGCCGTCCTGCAGGCGACGGTCGCCGAGATGCTGGCCAATCTGGAGCGGCAGGACCGGCTGGTGGCCGAGCGTCTCGGCCGGCAGGCAGCCTTCGCCGATGCCTCGGCCGCGGCGCTGGCAGCCGCCGCCGGCATCACCGACCTGTCCGAGACCCTGGTCTCCAACGCCGCCTCGGCGGTCAACGCCGTCATCTCCAACCTCTACGACCTGATCGAGGATGCGGCCGCGGCCGAGGCGGTCTTCCAGGCGCTCGACCGGCTGATCGAGGCCGACGTCTACCTGCTGGAGCGCATGTTCGAGCTCCGGCTGCGCAGCTCGCAGATGGGCCTCCTGCTGAACCAGCTGCAGCGCAGCGCCGCCGAGGCCGAGATCGCCACGGTGCGGGAGGCCTACGCCGGCCACCTGCGCGTGCTGACGCGCCGTGTCGCCTCGATCTCCGATCCGACCCGGCGCGAGCAGGCCGAAGCCCTGCTGGCGGCGCTGCAGGAGAGCGCCGGCGCGGGCGGGGTCTTCGACCAGCGCCACGGCCTCATTGCCATCGATGCCGAGCTCGCCGGCCTGGAGCAGGCGAACCGCGACCTGGTCGCCCGTGTCGATGCGCGGGTCGGCGGGCTGGTCGCTTCCATCGGCCGCTTCACCGAGGCCGCCGGCGCCGAGGCGGAGGCCGCCGCCGAGACCGCGCTCGGGCTGCTGGTGGCGGCGCTGGCGGGCACGCTGCTGCTTTCCGGCGCGATCGTGTGGTTCTACGTGCGCCGTCGCGTGACGCGCCGGCTCGATGCGCTGGGGCTGGCGATGCGGCGCCTCGCCGAGGGCGATCTGGCCGTGGCCGTCGACACCGAAGGCCGGGACGAGCTCGCCCAGATGGGCCGCGCCATCGCCTATTTCCGCGCCGAGGCCCTGCGCAAGCGCGAGCTCGAAGCGGAGCGCGAGCGGGTCAACCTCGAGCTGCGCCGGCACCGCGAGGAGCTGCAGCAGCTCGTGGCCGAGCGCACCCTGCAGCTGCAGGAGGCGAATGCGCGACTGCAGGACGAGGTGGTGAAGCACGACGAAGCGCGCCTGCGCGCCGAGGCGGCGAGCCAGGCGAAGTCGCAGTTCCTCGCCACCATGAGCCACGAGATCCGGACGCCGATGAGCGGCATGCTGGGCATGCTGCGCGTGATCGCCGACACGCCGCTGACCGGCGAGCAGCGCGGG
>DATEDK010000211.1:0-2973 GCA_035281685.1 Kiloniellales bacterium
GCCCGGCGGCGGGGGCAGCCTCGCGCAGCCGGGTCAGGGTCTCGATACGCCAAGCAACGATGTCGCGGTGCGGCGAGACCCGGTCATAGGGCAGACAGTCCCAGGCAGGCAGGCCCAGCGCCTCGATCTCCGGCGCGAAGAAGGCGAGCGCCGCGAGCGCGCGATAGAGCGCCTGGTCGTCGCGCAGCACCACCGCCACCGTGCGGCCGGGCGCCTTGGGCAGCAGCGCCTCAGCGGCCAGCGCCTCGGCCCCGGCGGGCACCCCGGCCAAGCGGCCGGGCGCGCTCCCCTCGTGTCGCAGCACCAGATTCATTGCGGGCGTTGGTTAGCCGATGGGGCCCGCGCGTGGAAGGCGCGCAGCATGGCCAGCAGGTCTGTGTCAAGCGCGGGCGGCGGCGGTACCTGGCCGGTCACCAGGGCAAAGATCAAGGGTTCGGGCGCCTCCAGGAGGGCCTCGTAGTCGTCCAGCTCCCGGGCCGTCAGCGTCGCCAGGTGGCGGTCGGCGAAGGGGCCCAGCAAGAGATCCAGCTCCTGGGTACCGCGGTGCCAGGAGCGGTAGCGCAGCCGCTTGACGCGGAGCGCCGCTTCGTCGGTCATGTCCTCTATCCTTGCCGCGGCGCTAGCATATAAGGCGCGGGCGGCCCGCTGTCAGGGGCTGCCCGAGGAGTATTCGTGCGGCCCGAAGTCCTCTATCCGCTCTTCGCCGAGGCTACGACGCTGACCGGCATCGGTCCGCGCTTCGGCAAGCTCTTGGCCAAGCTGACCGAGCACAACGGCGCCGGCGGCCGCCTGGTCGACCTGCTCTGGCACCTGCCGAGCGGCGTCATCGACCGGCGTTACCGGCCGAGCGTGGCCGAAGCCCAGGTCGGGCGGATCGTCACGCTGACGCTGACCGTGGATCATCGCAACCAGCCGCGCTCGAATCGCCAGCCCTGGCGCGTGCGCTGCCGCGATGCCACCGGCTTCGTCGAGCTGGTGTTCTTCCACGCCCAGGAAGCCTGGCTCGACAAGCTGCTGCCGGTCGGCGCCGAGCGCGTGGTGAGCGGGCGCCTCGAGGAATTTCACGGCGGCAAGCAGATCACCCACCCCGACTACGTGCTCTCGCCCGAGGAGGCGAAGGACCTGCCGCTGATCGAGGCGGTCTATCCGTTGACCGCCGGCCTGACGCCGAGGGTCGTGCAGAAGGCCGTCGCCGCCGCCCTGAAGCGCGCACCGGAGCTGACCGAGTGGCAGGATCCGGCCCTCGTGCGTCAGCGCGGCTGGCCCTCCTGGCGCCAAGCGCTCGGCCGGGCGCATACGCCCGAGAGCGACGCCTCGCTCTCGGTGGAGACACCGGAGCGGCAGCGGCTGGCCTTCGACGAGCTCCTGGCCAACCAGCTCGCGCTCCTGCTGGTGCGCGCGCGGCAGAAGAGGGCGCGGGGCCGTTCGCTGCGCGGCGATGGCCGGCTGCGCAGCCGCGTGCTGGAGGCCCTGCCTTACCGCCTGACCGCTGCGCAGCGCCGCGCCATCGACGAGATCCTGGCCGACATGGCCTCAGGCGACCGCATGCTGCGCCTGCTGCAGGGCGACGTCGGCAGCGGCAAGACCGTGGTCGCGCTGATGGCGATGCTGACGGCGGCCGAGGCCGGCGGCCAGGCGGCGCTGATGGCGCCGACCGAGCTTCTCGCGCGCCAGCACCTGCTGACGCTGGAGCCGCTGGCCGCAGCCGCTGGGCTGCGCGTCGAGCTCCTGACGGGACGCGACAAGGGCCGCGCGCGCGGCGAG
Organism: Kiloniellales bacterium; assembly: GCA_035281685.1. Taxonomy (GTDB): domain Bacteria; phylum Pseudomonadota; class Alphaproteobacteria; order Kiloniellales; family JACOMY01; genus DATEDK01. Next base: position 1,765 of record DATEDK010000211.1, read on the forward strand.
ATCCTGGAGCGCATCGCGACCGGCACCGCGCCGCTCGTCGTCGGCACCCACGCGGTCTTCCAGGAGGAGGTGCAGTTCCGCAACCTGCTGCTGGCCGTGGTCGACGAGCAGCATCGCTTCGGCGTGCACCAGCGCCTGGCGCTGGCCGGCAAGGGACAGGCCGTCGACATCCTGGTGATGACCGCGACACCGATCCCACGCACGCTGACCCTGACGCTCTACGGCGACATGGATGTCTCGAAGCTCGACGAGAAGCCGCCGGGGCGCCAGCCGGTCGACACCCGCATCGTCTCGCTGGAGCGGCAGGAGGAGGTCATCGCGGCGGTCGGCCGCGCGCTCGACAGCGGAACGAAGGTTTACTGGGTCTGCCCGCTGGTCGAAGGCTCCGACGAATCGGACCTCGCCGCGGCGCAGGAGCGCCACGCCGAGCTCGCCGCGCGCTTCGGGCCGGAGCGTGTCGGCCTGGTGCACGGCCGCATGAAGGGCCGCGAGAAGGACGCGGTGATGCATGGCTTTGCGCAGGGCGACATCGGCCTCCTCATCGCCACCACGGTGATCGAGGTCGGCGTCGACGTGCCCAAGGCCACGGTCATGGTGATCGAGCACGCCGAGCGCTTCGGCCTAGCCCAGCTGCACCAGCTGCGCGGGCGCATCGGCCGCGGCAGCGGACGCTCGACCTGCCTCCTGCTCTACGGCCAGCCGCTGGGAGAGACCGCTCGCGCGCGGCTGGAAATCCTGCGCGAGACCGAGGACGGCTTCCGCATCGCCGAGGAGGACCTGCGCCTGCGCGGCGCCGGCGAATTGCTCGGCACGCGGCAGTCCGGCTTCCCCGAGTTCCGCATCGCCGACCTCGCGCTGCAGGCGGACCTGCTGCAGATCGCCCGCGACGATGCCAAGCGCGTCATCGAGCAGGACCCCGAGCTGACCGGCCCGCGTGGAACGGCGCTGCGCACCCTGCTCTACCTCTTCGAGCGCGACGAGGCGGTCAGGCTGCTAAGGGCGGGATAGGTAGTTCCTCTCCTCTCCCCTGCCCTTACGGTCTTCCCGGAAGCGGCGCAGCCGCTATCCGGGATCCATCGTTCCGCGCACACGGAGGGATGGGTCCCGGCTCGCCCCCGGATAGCGCTTCGCGCTTCCGGAGTTGGCCGGGAAGACTGTATTATTTGCATATTGACTTAATTAAGCAGTTAACTAAATACCATCCCATGG
>DATEDK010000212.1:0-4040 GCA_035281685.1 Kiloniellales bacterium
GTGGTTGATGCCGCGCACGTAGTAGGCGTCGAGCGCTCGGCGCAGCTTGGCGTTGGCCGCCGCGCGATCGGGACCGTGCGCGATCAGCTTGGCGATCATCGGGTCGTAGTGCACGGAGATCTCCGAGCCTTCGACCACGCCGGTGTCGATGCGCACGCCATTGCCGGTCGGCGGCTCGATGTAGCGGCGCAGGCGCCCGATGGAGGGCAGGAAGCCGCGCGACGGATCCTCGGCATAGAGGCGGGCCTCGATCGCCCAGCCCTTGGCCTTCACGTCCTTCTGCGCCAGGGGCAGCTTCGCGCCGGCGGCGATGCGGATCATCTGCTCCACCAGGTCGAGCCCGGTCACCATCTCGGTCACCGGATGCTCCACCTGCAGGCGCGTGTTCATCTCGAGGAAGTAGAAGTTGCGCTCGCGGTCGACGATGAACTCGACCGTGCCGGCGGAGTGGTAGCCGACCGCCTTGGCGAGCTGCACCGCCTCGGCCCCCATGCGCTGGCGCGTCTTGGCGTCGAGGAAGGGCGAAGGCGCCTCCTCCAGCACCTTCTGGTGCCGGCGCTGGATCGAGCACTCGCGCTCGCCCAGGTGGATCACCTGGCCGTGCTTGTCGCCCAGCACCTGGATCTCGATGTGCCGGGGCTCCTCGACGTATTTCTCGATGAACACGCGCGCGTCGCCGAAGGCGCCCTGCGCCTCGTTGCTGGCGGAGCGGAAGGCCTCCTTGGTCTCGGCGTCGCTGCGGCAGATGCGCATGCCCTTGCCGCCGCCGCCGGCCGAGGCCTTCAGCATCACCGGGTAGCCGATCTCCCGGGCGACGGCGACGGCGCTCTTGGCGTCGGGAATGGCCTCGAGCTTGCCGGGGACCGTGGAAACCCCGGCCTTCTTGGCGAGCTGCTTGGAGGCGATCTTGTCGCCCATCGCGCGCATGGCGGCGGGCGGCGGGCCGATGAAGACGATGCCGGCCTCTTCCAGGGCCTCGGCGAAGGCAGCCTTCTCGGAGAGGAAGCCGAAGCCCGGATGGACCGCCTGGGCGCCGCTCTGCCGGCAGGCCTCGATGATCCGGTCGATGCGCAGGTAGCTCTCGCTCGAAGGCGCCTTGCCGATGAGATAGGCCTCGTCGGCCTGCTCGACCGCGAGCGTGCCGGCATCGGCCTCGGAATGGACCGCGACGGTCTTGATGCCGAGCCGCCGGCAGGTGCGGATGATCCGGCAGGCGATCTCCCCCCGGTTGGCGATCAGGATCTTCTCGAACAGTGTGGAGTCTCCCCGCCCCGGCAGCCTCTTGGGCCCAGCTCTTCCTTCGTTCTCATAGCCTTGCCCCGGAACTGCCGCAATGGCCGAGGAGATTGTCCGCTTGACGGAGGGCGACTCCGTCGCAGAAAAAGACGGCAACAACAACAATCCATCCAGAGTCGGCAACCGGGCGAGTCGCGAGCGACCTGCGCCCCTAGGTAGGAGGACGGCGATGACCTCGTCGCTTCGGCTGGCTCCGGCTTTGGCTTTGGTGCTCTCCCTTGCCGCCTGCGGCAGCAACACCGGCGACCGGGCGCTCTCCGGCGCCGGCATCGGTGCGGCGGCCGGCGCCACGGTCGGCGCCATCTCCCCCCTTTCGATCCTACCCGCCACGCTGATCGGCGCGGGCGTCGGCGCGGCCGTCGGCGGCCTCACCGACGCCGACGAGATCGACCTCGGCAAGCCGCTCTGGGAGTAGTCCTAAGCGCCTGCGGCGGCAGGCAGAAGGAGGGATGCCCGCTCTGGGTGCCGACGTAAAACGGCAGGACCGCCCATGCGCGGTCCTTTCCGCTTTCTCGCAGGCCGCCCATGTCGCCACCCGCCCTGGTCCCACCGCTTCGCCGCCGCTCGCGCGCCCGCGGCCGGCTGATCGTCCTCCTGCTGCTGCTGGGCCTCGCCGGCGCAGGGGTCTGGTATGCGCTCCGCCCCGGGCAGGCCGCGGCGCCGCCGCCGACCGCCCAGGTCATCCGCGGCGACGTCGAACAATCGATCACCGCGCTCGGCAAGCTGCAGCCCAAGGACTACGTCGACGTGGGCGTGCAGGTTTCCGGCCAGCTCGAGGTCATCCACGTCGACTACGGCACCGAGGTGAAAGAGGGCGACCTCCTGGCCGAGATCGACCCCAAGGTCTACCAGGCGCGCGTCGACAGCGATCAGGCTGAGCTGAAGATCCTGGAGGCGCAGCTGGCGCAGAGCCAGGCGCAGCTCGAGCTGGCGCGCCAGCAGGACACCCGCAACCAGCGGCTCTGGAAGTCGAACGCGGTCAGCGAGGACGCGCTGCAGAGCGGCATGGCCGCGCTCGCGGTGGCCGCGGCGGCCGTGCAGGCCCTGGAGGCGCAGATCGAGCAGGCACGCTCCACGCTCGATGCCGACCTCGCCAATCTCGAGTTCACCAAGATCTACGCGCCGATGGACGGCACGGTGGTCGACATCATCGCCCGCCAGGGCCAGACGCTGAACGCCAATCAGTCGGCGCCCATCGTGCTGCGCGTCGCCGACCTCGACACGATGACCGTCTGGGCCGAGGTGGTGGAGGCCGACGTGGTGCGCATCACCGTCGGCATGCCGGTGCACTTCTCGACGCTCGGCATGCCCGACCGGCAGTGGCAGGGCACGGTCCGGCAGATCCTGCCGACGCCCGAGATCGTCAACGACGTCGTGCTCTACAAGGTGCTGATCGACGTCGACAACCCCGACCACCTGCTGATGACCGAGATGAGCGCGCAGGTCTTCTTCCTCCTGGGCGAGGCGAAGGACGTTCTGCTGGTGCCGCTGGCCGCACTGGAAAGCGTGCCCTACGACAGTGCCCTGCGCCTGGCGCGGGTCGCCACCGCCGGCGGCATCGAGCAGCGCGAGGTCTGGATCGGGCTGACCGACCGCAGCAGAGCCGAGGTGCTGAACGGTCTCGAAGAGGGCGAGCGCGTGCTGCTGCCGGCGCCCAAGGAGAAGCCCGAAGGCAACCGCGGCGGCGGCAACTTCATGCCGCGCTTCTGAGGTCGGTCGCAATGCGAGAGGGCGCACCCCTGCTCGAGCTGGCCGGCGTCTCGCGCCATTATCCTTCTGGCGATGGGACGGTGTCGGCGCTGGACAACGTCAGCCTCGGCATCCACGCCGGCGAGTACGTCGCCATCATGGGCCAGTCCGGCAGCGGCAAGACCACGCTGATGAACATCGTGGGCCTGCTGGACCGGCCGACCGCCGGCACCTACCGGGTGCTGGGCCAGGACGTGGCGGAACTCGATACCGACGAGCTGGCCGCACTCCGGCGCGACGTCTTCGGCTTCGTGTTCCAGCGCTACAACCTGATCCCCACGGCGACGGCGGCCGAGAACGTCGAGCTGCCGGCGATCTACGCCGGGCTCGGCCGCCGCGACCGCCAGTCGCGCGCCGCCGATCTGCTGGGCCGCCTCGGGCTCGGCGACCGCCTGGACCACCGGCCGACGCAGCTTTCCGGCGGCCAGCAACAGCGTGTCTCGATCGCCCGCGCTCTGGTGAACGATGCCGCCGTCGTGCTGGCGGACGAGCCGACCGGTGCGCTCGACAGCCGCAGCGGCGCGGAGGTGCTGGCCCTGCTGCGCCAGCTCAACGCCGAGGGCCGCACCATCCTGCTGATCACGCACGATCCCCAGGTGGCGGCCGAAGCGCACCGCGTGGTCAAGCTGCACGACGGCCGCATCGTGGAGGACAGCACCACGGCTGCCGCGCCGGAGCGCGCCGTCGGCGGCAGCGGCCACCACCAGCACCGCCTGACCGCACCCGACCTCGGCGAGGCGGTGAAAATGGCGCTGCGATCGCTGAAGGCGAACCTCTTCCGTACCGTGCTGACACTCCTCGGCATCGTGATCGGCGTCGCCTCGGTCGTCGCCCTGCTGGCGGTCGGCGACGGCACCAGCAAGCAGGTGATCGACCGCATCTCGACGCTGGGCACCGATCTCCTGGTGGTGCGGCCGGGGGCCGCGGGCGTGCGCTCCAGCGGCGACAACGCCTCGCTGACGCCGGAGGACGCCGCCGCCATCCGCGAGCTCGAC
>DATEDK010000213.1:0-4772 GCA_035281685.1 Kiloniellales bacterium
GACTGCATCAGCCCGCCCGAGAACATGCGCCCACGGATCGGCTCGGCGATCTTGTGCCAGCGCAGGGCGCCGGCGCTGGCGGCGGCGACCTTCCAGCCCCAGGGCCGGCCGATCGCGCGGCCCCAGCCGCCGGCGTCGGTCAGCCGCACCACCTCGGCCTGCACGCGGTAAGCCTGGGCCAGCGTCTTCGGCAGCTCTGCATCGTCGACGGCAACCGCCTTGGCGCGCGGATCGCGAGCCGCGACCAGCCGCGCCGCCACACTCTGCCCCGCCATCTACTGCGCCGCTGCCTGCTGCCGCTCGGCGATGATCTTCTCCGCCGGCCGGCCCTGCAGCTCCTGCAGGCGGTCGAAACGCCAGGTGAAGCTGCCCGCACCCTGTGTGGCCGAGCGCAGCTCGACGATGAGGTCGCCGAGCTCGGCCATCGGCAGGTGGCACTTGATCTGGTCCCAGCCGTCCCAGCCCGGTTTCTGCTCGAAGCCCAGGATCTGGCCGCGCCGCGAGGAGATGATGCCGTGGATGCGGCTCATGGCTTCGGTCGGCACGTCGATCACCACCTCGGCGATCGGCTCGAGCAGGATCGGGTTGCACTTCGGCAGGCCTTCGGTCATCGCCAAGCGGCCGGCCGTCTTGAAGGCCATGTCCGAGCTGTCGACCGAGTGGAACTGGCCGTCGAAGAGCCGCACGCCGACATCGACCACCGGGAAGCCGAGAGGCCCTTCGCTCAGCGAATCGCGCAGGCCCTCCTCGACCGAGGGGATGAATTGCCGGGGAATGGCGCCGCCGACGATCTTGTCCTCGAAGACGAAGCCGGAGCCGCGCGGCAGCGACTTGATCTCCACCTTGATGTCGGCGAACTGGCCGTGGCCGCCGGACTGCCGCTTGAATCGGGAGTGCTGCTGCGTGCCGTGGCGGATCGTCTCCTTGTAGGGCGTCTGCGGCCGTTCGGTTTCGACGGCGACGTTGTACTTGCTCTTCAGGCGCTCGACGGCGAGCTGGAGATGGATCTCGCCCTGGCCCCAGAGCACCAGTTGGCGCGTGTCGTGGTTGTGCTCCAGCGACAGCGAAGGGTCCTCCTCGATCAGCTTGGCGATCGAGCCGGTCAGCTTCACTTCGTCTGCCCGGTTCACCGGCCGCACGGCCATGGCATAGACCGGCTGCGGCGACGCTGGCCAGAACGCCAGCGCGTCGCGCTTCACGCCACGGTCGGTGACGAGATCGCCGGTCTTCAAGTGCTCGCAGCGCCCGAGGCCCACCACGTCGCCGGCCGAAGCCTTGGCGACTTTCTCCACCTCGCCGCCCTTGAAGCGGTAGAGGCCGGAGGGGCGGTCCTCGCCGACGCTCTGGCCTTCCTTGATCTCGCCCTTCCAGACGCGCAGCACCGACAGCTTGCCGGTGTGCGCCTGGTAGACGGTCTTCAGCACCGACGCCACCAGGCTGCCGTCGATCGGAATCGCCAACCGCTCGGCCGTCTGCCTCGCCGTCGGCGCCTCGTGGCGCAGCGCCTTCAGCAGGCGAACGATGCCGTTGCCGCGTTCGGCGGAACCGATGAAGACCGGTACGATCAGGTCGCTCTGCAGGTCGCGTGCCAGCTGCGCGTAGACCTCCGAGGTCGCCGGCACCTTGTCTTCCAGCAGCTGCTCCATCAGGGCGTCGTCGAAGTCGGCGAGGTGCTCCAGCATTTCCTGGCGCGCCGCGGACTCGCGGTCCTTCACGCTGTCGGGCATCTCGATCAGGTCGGAGCCGCCGTTGGCGTTGAACGCGAAGGCACGCTCGCTCACCAGGTCGACGTAGCCGGTGATGCTGTCGCCCGCGCGGATCGGCACCTCGCGCAGCACCAGCGGGCGCGCCGAGGCGGTCTGCAAGGCGGCGAGAATGTCGGCGACGCGCGCGACCGCCTTGTCGATCTTGTTGACGAAGATGAGGTGCGGAACGGAGAGCTCGTCGAGGTAGCGCAGCAGCGGCATCAACGCCGGCGCTTTCGCCGGATCGGGCTCGGCCACGACGATGGCGACGTCGGCGGCGGTGAGGCAGCTGCGCTGCTCGTGCTGCAGCTCGACGGAGCCGGGACAGTCGATCACCGTCCACGCTTCACCCAGGTAGCTGAACTGCACGATGTTGGCTTCGGTCGTCATCTGGCGGGCGCGCGCTTCCGGCGACGCATCGCCGACCGTGGACTTCTGGACGATGCTGCCCTTGCGCTGGATCGCGCCCGCGGTGTTCAGCATGGCTTCGAGCAGCGTCGTCTTGCCAGAGGTGTAGGGGCCCGCGATGACCGCGGTTCTGGCGCCCCTCTCTGCCTTGTCCGGCATCTTATGGCACTCCCTATCGTTCTCGAGCTCGGTGGCCGTTGGCCGGCCTTTGGGCAGCTATGCTCGCCCTCTTTGCGCGCCGAAGGCAACAGGCCGGTTAGACCAAAGAAGCCTTGTCAGGGCGGGAGCCGCCTTACACTATTTGGGCCAAGGGCTGGAACACGCGACGGCCGCCGCCGCGAGGCGACGTGCACGCCGCAAGAAAGAACCCAAAGGGAGGATGACTCATGCGCAAACTGCTTGCCGCCATCGCGGCTGTCACGCTCCTCGGTTGGGCTGCCGGCGCGGCCGCCGACGATCCGATCGTCATCAAGTTCAGTCACGTGGTCGCCGAAGCAACGCCAAAGGGCCAGGCGGCACTGAAGTTCAAGGAGCTGGCCGAGGCCAAGCTGCCGGGCAAGGTTGTGGTCGAGGTCTATCCCTCCTCGCAGCTCTTCGGCGACGACAAGGAGCTCGAGGCCTTGCTGCTGGGCGACGTGCAGCTGATCGCACCCTCGCTCTCCAAGTTCGACCGCTATACCAAGAAGCTGCAGGTCTTCGACCTGCCGTTCCTCTTCGACGACATCGCCGCGGTCGACCGCTTCCAGCAGTCGGAAGCCGGTCTCGATCTCCTGCAGTCGATGCGCGACAACGAGATCGAGGGCCTGGCCTATTGGCACAACGGCATGAAGCAGCTCTCCGCCAACAAGGAGCTGCACGTGCCGGCCGACGCTGCGGGCCTGAAGTTCCGCATCCAGGCCTCCGACGTGCTGCAGGCGCAGTTCGAGGCGCTCGGCGCCAACCCGCAGAAGATGAAGTTCTCCGAGGTCTACCAGGCGCTGCAGACCGGCGTGGTCGACGGCCAGGAGAACACCTGGTCCAACATCTACTCGCAGAAGTTCCACGAGGTGCAGGCGGCGATCTCGGAAACCAACCATGGCGTCATCGACTACATGGTGGTGACCAACGCGGAGTGGTGGGCTGGCCTGCCCGACGACGTCCGCGGCGGGTTGATGGAAGCCATGGCCGAGGCCACGCTCTACGGCAACGGCATCGCCAATCAGCTGAACGAGGAGGCCAAGGCGAAGATCGCCGCCGCCAACCAGGCGAAGATCCTGGAGCTCACCCCCGAGGAGCTCGCGCAGTGGCGCGAGGCGATGAAGCCGGTCTGGGACAAGTTCGCGCCCGACATCGGTCAGGACCTGATCGACAAGGCGCTCTCCGCGAACGGCGTCTGATCGACTGAAGCCGGGGCCGGGCACTGCGCCCGGCCCCGCGACTGCTCCGGCCATGGGCTGGCGGCTCCTCGATCGCATCGAGTCCATCGGGCTCTGCTCGCTGCTGGCGGCGATGACGCTCATCACCTTCGTGCAGGTGGTGCTGCGCTACCTCTTCAACGACTCGCTGCACTGGGCGGTCGAGGCGACCAGCGTCTGCTTCGGCTGGCTGATCTTCCTCGGCATTTCCTACGGCATCCGCACCGGCAGCCACATCGGCGTCGAGGCATTGATGCGGCTCTTGCCGGCGCAGGCGGCGCGCATGGTCAGCATCCTCGCCGTGCTGATCTGCATGGCCTACTGCGTGGTGCTGGGCTACGGCGGCTATACCTATGTCGCGAAGCTGGTGAAGGTCGGCGTGCTGATGCAGGACATCCCGATCCCGCGCTGGATCCCGCCGGTCATGGTGCCGCTCGGCCTGGCGCTCGCCTTCCTGCGCTTCGCCCAGGTCCTGGTGCGCCTGTTGCAGGGCCGGCAGACCCGGCTCGACCTGGCGGACGAGGCGGCCGAGGCGCTGGCCAGCGACGTCAACGTGCAGCGCGCCCAGGACGGGCCGCCGGCAGCGCGGCCATGACAACCGTCACGCTCTTCGCGCTGCTGTTCCTCTTCATGGCGATGGGCATCCCCGTCGCCATCGCGCTCGGCGCCTCGAGCCTGGTGGCCATCTTGGCCTTCGCCAGGGACTCGCTGGCGTCGCTGGCGCTGAAGGTCTGGGAGACCTCCGAGCACTACACGCTGCTGGCGATCCCCTTCTTCATCCTGGCGGGCGCCTTTCTCACCACCGGCGGCGTGGCGCGGCGCATCATCGCCTTCGCCATCGCCGCGCTCGGTCACCTGCGCGGCGGCCTCGCCATCGCCTCGGTCTTCGCCTGCATGCTGTTCGCCGCCGTCTCCGGCTCCTCGCCGGCGACCGTCGTGGCGATCGGCACCCTGGTGATCGACGGCATGATCCGCGCCGGCTACACCAAGGAGTTCGCCGCAGGCGTCATCGCCAATGCCGGCACGCTCGGCATCCTGATCCCGCCATCGATCGTCATGGTGGTCTACGGCGCGACCACCGAGACCTCGGTCGGCCATCTCTTCACCGCCGGCATCGTGCCGGGCATCCTTTTGGGCGTCATGCTGATGGTGGCGATCTGGTGGCGGGCCAAGCAGCTCGGCCTGCCGCGCCAGCCGAAGGCGCCGCGCAGCGAGGTGTGGCGCA
>DATEDK010000214.1:0-4701 GCA_035281685.1 Kiloniellales bacterium
CAGTCGCTCCGGCACGTTCTCCTGCACGAAGTCGCTCTCGGCAACGGCCTCGGCGGGATCGCGCGCGAAGCTGAGCGCGGCTGGGTCGGCGCCGGGTGCGAGCCCGAGACGCTCCAGCGTCGGCCAGGCGCCAGCGACGAAGCGGCGAGCCTTCTCCTCGGCCTCGGCCGAGACGTCCTGCAAGGTGACGGCGTAGCCGTCGGCCAGGAAAAGCGCGGCCCAGCTCGCGCCGATCGTGCCGCTGCCGAGCACGGCGATCCGGCGCACCTCGTGCGGTGCGATCAGCTCTACGGTCATGACCTCTTCCCCTCTTCCAGACCTTGGGCACGTTCCTTGGCCGCGAGCCTCATCGCCTTGATGACCTGCCGCGCCAGGAGATCGGCGCGCTCGTTCTCGACATGGCCCGCGTGGCCCTTGACCCAGTGCCAGGTGACACGATGCTTCTGACAGAGTGCCTCCAGGCGCTCCCAGAGGTCGCGGTTCTTCACGTCCTTCTTGTCCGCGGTCTTCCAGCCGCGCGCCTTCCAGTTGACGAGCCAGCGGCCGATGCCGTCCTTCACGTAGATGCTGTCGGTGGTGACGGTGACATCGGACGGTCGCTTCAGCGCCGCCAGCGCCTCGATCGCCGCGGTCAACTCCATGCGGTTGTTGGTGGTGAGCTCCTCGCCGCCGAAGAGCTCCTTCTCGTGCGCGCCGGAGCGCAGCACCACGCCCCACCCGCCCGGCCCGGGATTGCCGGAGCAGGCGCCGTCGACGAAGGCCTCGACCTGGGGACGCTCCGTCATACGGTGGCGTGCAGCGGCAGCCCGTAATCTTCCGGCCCGCGCACGCCGCGGTGGAAGCGCAGCCTCGCCAGGTACTCGCGCGGGTCCTTGGGCTGGACGAAGGCGCCGGGCGGGTGGTTCAGCCAGTCGTAGAGCCGGGTCAGGAGGAAGCGCAGCGCGCCGCCGCGCGCCAGCACGGGCATCGCGGCGCGCTCGGCCGCCGTCAGCGGCCGGACCTTCTGGTAGCCGGACAGCAGTGCGCGTCCCTTGGTCAGGTTGAAGGCGCGATCCGGCTCGAAGCACCAGGCGTTGAGGCAGATCGCCAGGTCGTAGGCATAGAAGTCGGTGCAGGCGAAGTAGAAGTCGATCAACCCGGAGAGCTGCTCATCGAGGAAGAAGACGTTGTCCGGAAAGAGGTCGGCGTGGATCACCCCCTCCGGCAGCCCGCGCGGCCAGTGCTGAGCGATGTCGCGGTACTCCTGCTCGAGCTCGGCGGCGAGCCCTGGCGCCACCTCGTCGGCGCGCTCGCCCACCGCGTCGATCAGCCGCCGCCAGCCGGCGAGCGAAAGGTCGTTGTCGCGACGGCCGGGGAAATCCGTGGTGGCACCGTGGAGCTGCGCCAGCGTCTCGCCCAGCGCCTGGCAGTGCCAGGGATGCACGCGCCTGGGCCAGAGTCCCTCCAGGAAGGAGAAGAGCGCCGCCGGCCGGCCGCAGAGCTCCCGCAGCGCCTCGCCGGTCGCCGTGTGGATCGGCTGCGGCACAGAGATGCCGCGGTCGGAGAGATGCTGCATCAGCGCCAGGAAGAACGGCAGGTCGTCCCGGCGCACCCGCTTCTCGTAGAGCGTCAGGATGTAGCTCCGGTCTTCCGTCTGCAGCAGGAAGTTGGAGTTTTCGACGCCCTCGGCGATGCCCTTGGAAGCCAGGAGCCGGCCGAGACGGTAGGGGTCGAGGAAACGCCTGAGCTCGTCGTCGGAGACTTCGGTGTAGACGGCCATGGGAGGGAGGAGCCGCCTCAGGCGGCGCTATCGATCAGCTGGCGCGGCAGTTTGAAGACGACGTTCTCGCTGCGCACCACCACTTCCTCGATGGAAACCTCGTAGCGCTCGCGCAGCTTGGCGATCACCTCCTCGACGAGGACCTCCGGCGCGGAAGCGCCGGCGGTGAGTCCGAGGCTCGTAACGCCTTCCAGCAGGGACCAGTCGAGGTCGCTGCCACGCTGCATCAGCATCGCCTTGGCGCAGCCCTGCTGGCGGGCCACCTCCACCAGACGCTGCGAGTTCGAGGAGTTGGGAGCGCCCACCACGATCAGGCACTGCACGTCCGGCGCGATCGCCTTCACCGCCTCCTGGCGGTTGGTGGTGGCGTAGCAGATGTCTTCCTTCTTCGGTCCCTCGACCTGCGGGAAGCGCCGTTGCAAGGCGGCGACGATCGACGCCGTGTCGTCCACCGAGAGCGTGGTCTGGGTGATGAAGGCAAGGCGGTTCGGGTCCGCCACCTCGATCGTCGCCACGTCCTCCTGGGTCTCCACCAGGATGATGGAGCCGGGCGGCAGCTGGCCCATGGTGCCGATCACCTCGGGGTGACCGGCGTGGCCGATCATGACGATCTGGTTGCCCAGGCGATGCTGGCGCTCCGCCTCGCGGTGCACCTTGGAGACCAGGGGGCAGGTGGCGTCGAGATAGAGCAGCTGACGGCGTTGCGCCTCGGCCGGCACGGACTTGGGCACGCCGTGCGCGGAGAAGATGACCGGCACGCCGTCCGGCACCTCCGCCAGTTCCTCGACGAAGACCGCGCCCTTGGCCTGCAGGCTCTCGACGACATAGCGGTTGTGCACGATCTCGTGCCGCACGTAGACCGGCCGGCCATACTTCTCGATGGCACGCTCGACGATCTCGATGGCGCGCTCGACACCGGCGCAGAAACCGCGCGGCCCGGCCAGCAGGATGGTCAGCTTCGGCTTGCCGCCCGTCTCGTCCGCCTTCATGACTCTGGTCCCGGCCTCCTGGCCGCCTGTTCCTTGTGCTGCGGGCGCCCGGCCCATAGAGTGCGGCGCGACACTAGTCTTTCGCCGGCCTTTGGGAAAGTGGCGATGGCTGAGGAAGCGGCCAAGGCGGTCGTGGCGCAGAGGGCGCCCTACAAGGTCTCGGTGGAGGCCGGCCGGAGCTATTGGTGGTGCGCCTGCGGACGCAGCGCCAAGCAGCCCTTCTGCGACGGCAGCCACAAGGGCACGGGCCTTGCGCCGGTCGAATTCAAGGCCGAGGCAGCGGGCGACCGCTGGTTCTGCGGCTGCAAGGCGACGGCCGGCCGGCCGTTCTGCGACGGCACGCACAAACGGCTCTGACCAGAGCGAGGATCCCCCTGGTGTTGAAGACCCTGTCCGCCATCGGCCTCTCCTGCCTGCTGCTCTCCGGCTGCGGCGCCATTCTGGACGAGCCGCCGGGTCCCTGCCCGGTGGCGACCCAAGTGAACGATGCGGCGCGGCTGACCCGCTTCAAGGAGGGCAGCGGCGACCTTTCCGACGTGCTGTTCGACGTGGCGATCGAGAACGTCGCCTATGCCTGCGAGTACGATGGCGAGGAGGCTGTCGACATGGTGATCACCATCACCATGGTGGCAGCCGAGGGTCCGGCGAACAGCGAGGGGGCCGCGAACTTCTCCTACTTCGTCGCCGTCGCGACCACCGACCGGCAGATCCTGGCACGCGAGGACTTCGCCGTGAGCGCGCCGTTCGAGGGCAACCTGACGCGGGTGAAGATCACCGAGACGGTAGAGCCGCGCATCCCGCTGCCGCCGAACCATACCGGCGCGAACTACCGCGTCTTCGTCGGGCTGGCCGTCACCGAAGCGGAGCTGCAGTACAACCGGACGCGGCGCTAAGCGACCTACCAGAGCCGCCGGATACCGTACCGGTCGAAGAGCCTTTCGCGCGAGACTAGGACAAGATCCTCCAGCAGGGCCTGGGCGATCAGCATCCGGTCGAAAGGATCCCTGTGCGGCCCTTCGAGCGCGCCGGCGCGCTCGCCGTGCCGAACAGTCACAGGGAGATCGGCGAATCCTTGCTCATTGAGGCAAGCGGTGACGTCCCGGGCCACGTCGGCCGCCTTGTCGAGCTTTCCCAACCGGAACTTGGTGCAGATTTCCCAGGCGGTAGCAGCGCTGACGAGTACATCATTGCTCTCGCGTCCGATCTCCGCCCGAACTGCCGGTGAAAGCTGCGGATCGCCATCAAGCCACCAGAGCAAGGCGTGGGTATCCAGCAGGAGTCTCACGGCTTGTCATCGCCACCGCCTTCCCAGAGACGCAGCTCGTCCTCGGGCAAAGGTTCCCAGAAGCGCTCGTCGATCGAAGCCCGCCCTTTCATCGAACCGAACACGCGCTTCGGCTTCGGCGGTGCAATAGGCACGAGCTTGGCGACCGGCGTTCCGGCGCGCGCGATGACGATCTCCTCCCCAGCCTCGGCGCGCGCGATGAGCTGGGAAAGGTTGGTCTTCGCCTTGTGAATGGTCACTGTTTCAGCCATCGCCATACCCCTTAGCTAATTAGTTAGCTAATGCTTTCCCGGCGATTTTGCAAGCGGGCCTGGACAGGGGCCGCCGACCCTGCTCTGTGGCAGGGAAGGGGGATCGCGATGACCAAGGCCTGGACCGGCAACTTCTTCGAGGACTTCCGCCTGGGCCAGCGGCTGGTGCACGCCACGCCGCGCACGGTCACCGAGGGCGAGCGTGCGCTCTACATCGCGCTGACCGGCAGCCGCTTCGCGTTGAATTCGTCCGATGCCTTCGCGCGCGCGTGCGGCCTGCCGCGGGCGCCGCTGGACGACCTGCTGGTCTTCCACCTCGCCTTCGGCAAGACCGTGCCGGACCTGTCGCTCAATGCCATCGCGAACCTCGGCTACGCCGAGCTGCAGTTCGGCCAAGCTGCATATCAAGGCGACACG
>DATEDK010000215.1:0-2520 GCA_035281685.1 Kiloniellales bacterium
GCCTGATCGGCGTCGGCTACCTCGGCCAGGAGTGGATCGACAGGCAGTTCGCCGCGGCGGGCAACCAGCGGGTCGGCATCGGCTTCATCACCTGGTACCTGGAGCAGCATCCCGAGCAGTTCGCGGCGGCGCTCGCGCACCAGCCGAAGGTGCTGATGTTCTCCTTCGGCGACGCGCGCCCCTGGATCGCCAAGGCCAAGCGCGCCGGAGCGCGGGTGATCTGCCAGGTGCAGTCGCTGGCCGCCGCCAAACGGGCCGCGCACGAGGGCGCCGACGTGATCGTGGCGCAGGGCAGCGAGGCCGGCGGCCACGGCGGCGGCCGGGCGACCCTGCCGCTGGTGCCGGCGATCGTCGATGCGATCTCGCCGACGCCGGTGCTGGCCGCGGGCGGCATCGCCGACGGGCGCGGCATCGCCGCGGCGCTGACCCTGGGCGCGAGCGGCGCCTTGATCGGCACGCGCTTCATCGCCACCCAGGAATCGCTGGCCCACGATGCGATGAAGGTCCGCCTGGTGGTCGCTTCGGGCGACCATACGCTGCGCACGCGCATCTTCGACATCGTGCGCGGCTACGACTGGCCCGAGCCCTGGACCGGCCGCGCGCTCGCCAACGAGTTCACCGAGCGCTGGCACGGCCACGAGGCGGAGCTGCAGGCTTCGCTCGACAGCGAAACTCCGCGCTACTGGAGAGCCAGCGAGGCGGGCGACCTCTCGACCGCGCTGGTCTGGGCGGGCGAGGGCCTCGACCTCATCCACGACGTGCCGCCGGCGAGCGCGCTGGTCGAGAGCCTCTCAGCCGACGCCGAGCGGGCGCTCGCGGCAACGGCGGCGTTGCGCATCTAGCCCCTCTCCCAGCGGAGCTGGGGGAGGAGTTGGGGAGGGGGTCTCGACGAAGCAGATCAACTGTCGAGACCCCCTCCCTAACCCTCCCCCACGCTGCGCGTGGGAGAGGGAACTACCTCCACCCGCGGGATCGAGAGCCAGTGCAGGCGCTTCTGCTCGACGCGGCCGCGCGCAACGGAGTCGAGGATGATGCCGCAGGCGAAGAGCAGGAAGGAGAGGATGAGCAGCGCCATGGCGAAGACCCAGGTGGGCACGCGATCGACCAGGCCGGTCTGGAAGTACTCGCGCACCACCGGCGCGCCGAAGGCGATGGCGACGATCAGCGTCACCAGGCTCGCCACGGTGAAGAAGAAGAAGGGCTTCACCTCCTTGATCAGCAGCGCCAGCACCGAAAGGATGCGCAGGCCGTCCTGGACGGTCGAGAGCTTGCTGAAGGAGCCCGCCGGGCGCTTGCCGTAGGCGACCGGCACCTCGCCGATCGGCATCAGCATGGTGAGCGCGTGCACCGAGAGCTCGGTCTCGATCTCGAAGCCGGTCGAGAGTGCCGGGAAGGATTTGACGAACCGCCGGCTGAACACCCGGTAGCCGGAGAAGATGTCGCTGAGGCCACGCTCGAAGAACTGGCGGAAGAGCCAGTTGAAGGCCCGGTTGCCGAAGGCGTGGCCGGTGCGGCCGGCATCCTCCGTCACGCCGGTGCGCACGCCCACGACCATGTCGAGCCGGCGCTCGGTCAGGGTCCGCACCAGCAGGGGAGCATCGCTCGGCGCATAGGTGCCGTCGCCGTCGGCCATGACGTAGATGTCCGCCTCCACCTCGGCGAACATCGCGCGCACCACGTTGCCCTTGCCGCGGCGGTCGACCCGCATGACCTCCGCACCGGCGGCAAGGGCCTGCGCGGCGGTGTCGTCGGTCGAGGCATTGTCGAAGACGCAGACCCGGGCGCCCGGCAGGGCCTTCAGGAAGTCGCGCACCAGGGGACCGATGGTCAGACCCTCGTTGTAGCAGGGCAGCACCACCGCGATTTTGGAACGATCGCCGCTTGGCGCGTTCATGGCGAATCCTCACAGTCCCGGACGCGGCGCGATCGAGGAAAGAGGATGGTGGCGGTCCCGCAACCCGCGACCGACAGGGCCCCGACGAAGGACAAAGGGCGGCGAAGCCTGCTGATCAGCACGGCCGGCGGGTGGCTCCTGGCCCTCGTCTGGATGGTTGCATTGACGCCCGACATATTCTCCAGCCTCTCCGCGTCGGGCAACGACGATGCGATGCGGCTGGTGCAGGTGCGCGACCTGCTGCAAGGGCAGGACTGGTTCGACCTGACCCAGCACCGCCTGGGCCCGGGCGAGGGCACGCCGATGCATTGGTCGCGTCTGGTCGACGCGCCGATCGCCGGCCTGATCCTGGCCCTGACGCCGCTCGTCGGCGGCGCAAAGGCCGAGGCCGTCACGGCGACGCTGTGGCCGCTCCTGCTGGTCCTGCCGCTGGTGCTGTTCGTGGCAGCGACGGCGCGCGCTCTGGGCGGCCGCGGCGGCGACATCGTCGGCTCGATCCTGGCCGCGGCGCTGGCCTTCACCTCCTTCAAGTTCGCGCCGGGCGCGCTCGACCATCACAACGTCCAGCTCGTCCTCCTCGCGATGACCCTCGCCGGCGTGGTGCTGTCGCGCGAGCGGCCGCGCCT
>DATEDK010000216.1:0-2271 GCA_035281685.1 Kiloniellales bacterium
TGGAGGACCGCAGCCGCGGCTTCCTCGTAGTTGCTGAATGTCCGTATGGTGCTCGAAGGCACGCCGAGACGCCGCGCCGTGTCCTGCTGCACCTGAGCGGCGATCACGGCGAGCTTCAGGCCACGCGCCGCCAGCGATCGATAGCCGGTAATGCCGGAGGCATCGGTCCGCCGCACCAGCAGTCCATCCGGCAGGCTCCAGATCGGGCGGCTGAAGAGTGCGACACGTTGGCGCTCCGCAGTCACGAAGAGCCCGGTGGTCATGTCCCAGCGATCCTCGGCAAGACCCGGCAGCAGCTCCGCGAAGGTGGTCTCGATCGGCTCGAATGGCCCGAGATCGAGCCGCTGCGCGAGCAGCCGCGCCAGTTCGACGTCGCAGCCGGTGACGCGCCCCTGCGGGGTGCGGAAGCAGAACGGCGGCTCGATCAGATGGGCGAAACGCAGCATCGGGGCGGCAGCGGAGCGCTCACCCCCGCGCGCGCTTCTCCTGCTGGGGCTGCTGGTCGCGGTGGGTGGCGATGTAGTGCTCGACCTCGGCCGCCAGCTCGTCCATGTGCTCGGTGAAGAAGTGGTTGGCGCCCGGCACCAGCTTGTAGTCGATGACGATGTCGCGCTGGTGCTGCAGCTTGTCGATCAGCTTGCGCACGTTGGCTTCGGGGATCAGCTGGTCGGCGCCGCCGTGCACGATCAGCCCGGAGGTGGGACAGGGCGCCAGGAAGGAGAAATCGAACATGCCGGCCGGCGGCGAGACCGAGACGAAGGCCGCGATCTCCGGGCGGCGCATCAGGAGCTGCATGCCGATCCAGGCGCCGAAGGAGAAGCCGGCGATCCAGCAGTAGGGCGCGTTCGGGTTGATCGACTGCATCCAGTCGAGCGCCGAGGCCGCGTCGGAGAGCTCGCCCTCGCCGCGGTCGTAGACGCCCTGGCTGCGGCCGACGCCGCGGAAGTTGAAGCGCAGCACCGAGAAGCCCTGCCGGGCGAAGGCGTGGAAGAGGCCGTAGACCACCTTGTTGTTCATCGTCCCGCCGTGCTGGGGATGGGGATGCAGCATCAGCGCGATCGGCGCGTTCGGCTGCTTGGCGGCGAGGTAACGGCCCTCGAGACGGCCTTCGGGGCCGTTGAAGATGACATCAGGCATGGCGTGAACGGCACCCCGGCACAGCTTTGCTTCCCGTACAGCAAGGATCGAAATGAAGGCTTGAAATCAAATAGATACCCGACGCTTCTGAGAAAAGGGCAGGCGCCCGAGGCGGTCCTGCAAACTTGATCGCCGGACTCAGGTATCTATATCCTTCAAACCATTGGTTTTGGCTTGTCCGGCGGTGGTCTGGCAGGCCTGCCATGCGCGCCGGCGCAAACGGCGGGGGCTTATAGCACAGGCGGTCGGGCGATGTTCAAGTCTTTGAGGGAAGATATCGGCGCCACCATTGCGCGCGATCCCGCGGCACGCGGCTGGCTCGAGATCGTCCTCTGCTATCCGGGCTTCCAGGCCCTGCGGTTCCATCGCCTGGCGCATCGACTCTGGCGCTGGCGGCTGCGCCTGCTCGCGCGCTGGATTTCCACCTGGGGCCGCTGGTTCACCGGCATCGAGATCCATCCCGGCGCCATCATCGGCCGCCGCTTCTTCATCGACCACGGCATGGGCACGGTGATCGGCGAGACCGCCGAGATCGGTGACGGAGTGACGCTTTACCACGGCGTCACCCTGGGCGGCGTCGCTCCCTCGGTCGACAGCGACTCGCAGCGCGACCACAAGCGCCATCCCACGCTGGAGGACGACGTCATCGTCGGCTCCGGCGCCCAGATCCTGGGGCCGATCGTCGTCGGCAAGGGTGCCCGCGTCGGCGCCAATGCGGTGGTCACCAAGGACGTGCCGCCCGGCGTCACCGTCGTCGGCATCCCGGCGAAGGTGGTGACGCCCCGCCTGCACCCGGCCGAGGAGCCGAAGCCTCGTCGCTTTGCCGCCTACGGCATGCCGGAGGGCGACATTCCCGACCCGGTCGCCCGCGCGCTGGAGGGCCTGCGCGGCGAGGTCGAGCGGCTCCACGCGCGGATCGCCGAGCTCGAGGCGCGCGGGGACGAGCAAGAGAAGCAGCCGCTGTCGCGGGTGCAGGGGCTCTGACCGCCCGGGCAATGAAACTCTCCACCAAAGGCCGCTATGCCGTGATGGCGATGGTCGACATCGCCGCCTACGGCCGTGGCCGGCCGACCTCGCTGGCGCAGGTGGCGGCACGCCAGGACATCTCGCTTTCCTACCTCGAGCAGCTCTTCG
>DATEDK010000217.1:0-3107 GCA_035281685.1 Kiloniellales bacterium
GAGCGCCCGCGTGGCTCGCATTCTCATCCCTCGATCCTCCTCACCTGCCGCGGCATCAGAAATGGCAACCGCTGGCAGTGGTGCTGCCAGGATCGCCCGCCAGGGCCGCCAGTTCATTCAAAAAACCCGCCGGGTCTTCCATTCGGCGCTGCACCACGGCCTCGGCCTGCTCGACGAAGCAGTTGCCGAAAGCCAACAGCTGGTGGGCCGCAGCGGTTTCCGCCGTGCCGCCGCCGGCGAGCGCGGCGATCGCGGCGTCATTGGCCGCCAGCTGCTCAGCCAGTGCCGCGCCATCGTAGTCCTCCGCCGCCTGCAGCAGGAGCTGCAGATAGGCCGCACCCAGCAGGGCCTGGCGGCCGGCCAGCTCCTCCTGCTTGGCGACGGCATCGATCAGCCGCTCCTGGTAGGCCTTGTGCTCGGCGCTGGCGGGGTCGGGATAGCGGGCCAGCTGCTCCTCGTAGAAGGTCCGGACCTGCGCCAGCACCAGCGCATTCTTCTGCAGGTCGTGATAGCTCTTGCCGAGCGCCGTGCCCGCGAGGATCAGCGAACGCAGCGCGCGCGCTTCGACCTCGTTCTGCCGGCTGGCCGCGCTGCGCAGCACCAGGAGCGCGTCGGCGAGCTGCTCGCGCGCGGTGAGATCCGTCAGCTCCTGCGCCACGGCATCGACCACCGCCAGCGCATCGCCGCCCGCCGCCATCGTCGCCTGGCCCTCGACCGCGGTCTGCCAGTCGGCCTTCAGCTCAGCGATCCGCTCGGTGCCGGTCGCGAGCGGGGCGGCGACCACCAGGCGAAAACCGGTCAGCGGCAGGCGCGTGGCGCCGCCCTGGCTCTTGTCGAAATAGGGGTACTCGATGCGGAGCGCACTGCGCAGCTGCGGAGCGTTCAGGAGGCAGGAGCCGCCGCGCGCAACGAAGCCGCCGGCCTGGCCGTGGCTCCTGCCCGCGCGGTTCACCCGATAGGGCTCGAGCGTCATCTCGTCGACATTGCCCAGCATGTCGTGGAGGCCGAGCGGATTGGCGGCGAGCAGGCCCACCGCCTGCGGCCGGCCCTGGCATGCCTGCTGGTCCTGGGTCCAGGCGTGGTCGGTCACCGGGCCGGTCATCGGGAAGAGCGGCGCGCGGAACTCGGCGTCGGTGACCGCGGCACCGCCGCGCGCGGCGTACTCCCACTCCTCCTCGGTCGGCAGGCGCAGGAAGGCCGTGGCCTCGCCGGCGTCGGGGAGCTTGTCCGGTGCCTCGGCCAGCAGCCATTCGGAGAGCCGGCGGGAGAACTCGACCGCCTCGAACCAGGTGACGGCGCCCTTGGCGCGGCGCCCCGCGGCGGAGGGCTCGGGACAGCTCTCGCTCATCACCGCCTCCCACTGGTCGGCGGTCACCTCGTACTTGCCGAGGTAGTACCCGCGCTCCGCCGGCCCGCCGGTCGTGAGCGAGCCCGCGAGATGGGAGAGGTGCGCATACTCGTTGTAGGAAGCCTCGTCGGCCGCCCGTCCCATGAAGATCTGCAGGTCGTCGAGCCAGGCCTCGCCGGTGGGCGTGGCGACCCAGCGGAAAGTCATCTGGCCCTCGCAGGGCAGCGGCAGCACGAAATCTCCATCCATCGGCTGGGGATTGAAGCTGGTCTCCGGCCAAGGCGCGGCCGCAGCCGCCCCGCTCAGCAGGACAAAAACGCAGGCCAGCAGAGGCCTAGACATCGCGCAGCCCCTCTGCCGGATCGATCCTGGCCGCCCGCCGCGCGGCTTCGCCCGCCGCGGCCAGCGCCACCAAGAGTGTTACGGCGAGCGCCAGGAGGACGTGCCCCGGCGCCAGGAAGGCCAGGCTCTCGCCCTGCAGCAGGTCCTGGGCGAAGAGCCGGTTCACGGTCAGCGCGGCAACGGCATAGAGGCCCAGCGCCAGCGCGAAGCCGCAGAGCGCGACCAGCCCGGCCTGCACCAGCGGAAAGAGCGCCAGGCCCCAGCGCGGCAGTCCGAGCAGCCGGAGCAGCGAAAGCGTGCGCCGCTTGCGCTCGACGTTGCTCCAGAGGCTGGTGGCGAGCGCCGCGAGGTAGCCGAGCCCGCCGAGGCCGGCGACGATGGCGAAAAGCGTCGAAAGGCTGCGGTTCATCGCCATGACGCTCTTGATGGCCGCGGCCTGGGTCACCGTGGCGATGCCCCTTCCGGCGAGGTAGTCGGCGAGCGGCTCGACGTCCTCGAGCGTGCGGGCATAGAGCCGGAAGCGGCTGAAGCTGCGCGTCGCCTCCTCCGCCGCCGGCTGGCTGCCCTCCCAGCCGAGAGCGGGTACGGCGCGGTCGTCGCGATAGTCCTCGAAGGCGAGCAGCAGGCCGGCCGGCACCAGGGCATGGCGGTTGCCGAGCCCGGCGCGCTCGACCACGGCCGCCACCTTCAGGTCGAGGAAAACGCGCTCCTCGCGGCCCTCGCGCTTGCGGCTGACGATGACACGGATCTCGCTCCCCGCCGTGGCACCGAGCTGCCCGGCGAGATCGCGGGAGAGGGCGATGGCGTCGGCGGGAAGGTTCTGGGCCAGCAGCGGGTCGCCGGGGCCGGTCGGCAGGAGCTCGGCCTCGGCCGTGCGCTGCGGATCGGCCCTGCGGTTCGCGAGCACGACCGCGGCCGAGAGGGCGCGGACCTGCGGCACCAGAAAGGCGACCTCCGGACGCCGGGCCAGCTCGTCGAGAAAGGCGCGATCGAAATCGCCGTGCAGTGCCACGGTGATCTCCCGGTTTGCGGGGTTCTCGAGGAGCCGGGTCAGCAGCACGTCGATGACGCCGTGCTTGAGGGCGAGCAGCACGAGGAGCGGCGCCAGCACGGCTGCCAGTCCCAAGGCGGAGAGCAGGAAGAAGCGCGGCTCGTTGAGGGCGTCCTGGCCGGCAAGCCGCAAGGGCAGGCGTCGCCTCACGGCAGCGGTTCCCGGAAGGTCGCCACGGTCTCGCTGGCATCGGCCGCGAGCTCGAAGTGGCCGAGCGGCAGGCCGAAGGTCTCGGCCAGCGTCCGGTCGTGCGTCGCCAGCACGAGCGTCGCGCCCTCCTGCGTCACCAGATCGAGCAGCAGGCGCATGACGATCTCGGCGTTGGCGGGGTCGAGCGCGGCAGTGGGCTCGTCGGCCAGCACGATG
>DATEDK010000218.1:0-5484 GCA_035281685.1 Kiloniellales bacterium
GCCAGGCGCTCGGCCACGGCCAGCGCGGTCGGGGTCTTGCCGGCGCCGCCGCTCACCAGGTTGCCGATGCAGATCACCGGCAGCGCTGCGGTCGCGGCGCGCGTCAGGCGCCGGCGCAGGCGCGCGCCCAGGGCGTAGGCCTGACCGAGCGGGGCCAGCAGCCGGGCCGTCCCGCCGTCGCGCCGCCAGAACTCAGGAGGGCGCATGGGCCTTGCGGCGCACCTTCTTGCGGCTCTTCGGCCGGCGGCCCAGGTCGTCGGCCGGCTCGACCGTCGCCTTGCCGCAAAGCCGGTCGGCCTCGGCGGTCAGGCGATTGAGCTCGGCCTCCAGGTGGCGCCGCGCTGCTTCGAATTCCTCGAGCTTGGCCTCGGCCGCGACCAGGATCGGCTCGCCGAAGAGGATCACGCCGCGATTGAACGGCCAGGCGAGCAGGAAGCGGTCCCAGGTGCCAAGCAGGCGCCCGCGCCTCACCGAGCCGGAAACGGCGATCACCGGCGCGCCCGACTGCTGGCCGGCCAGGACGGCGCCGCCCTTGGCGCGCATCAGCGGACCGCGCGGGCCGTCGGGCGTGACGCCCACCACACCGGCGCGGGAAAGCACGTCGCGCATCTCGCGCAAGGCATCGCTGCCGCCGCGCTCCGGCGAGGTGCCCGAGCCGGTGATCACCGCCATGCGCATCAGCCGCATGGCGCGCGCGATGAAGGCGCCGTCGCGATGGCCGGAGATCAGCATGTGGAACTGCGCGGGCGGCCGCTGCCAGGCGGCGCGCATCACCAGGAGCCGGCCATGCCAGAAGCAGGCGATGGCGGCGCGCTCGCCCTGCATGATGGCGCGCGTCGCCTCCGGCATCTCGATGCGCCAGCGGGTGGTGCGCCTGACCAGCCCGATGTAGCGCGCCGCGAGCCAGGCGAGGCTGGCCTGCACCCAGGAGCGTTTCAGCACCCGTTTGGAGAAGGCCATGGCGACAGGACGCCTAGGCTTGGCGGCGCAGGGCGGCGGTGCGGGCCTCCCGCTCCTGCTCCGCGAACTGCTGGGCGTAGAGGTGCGCGTAGAGCCCGCCGCGGCGCAGCAGCTCGGCGTGCGTGCCCTGCTCGGCGACCTGGCCGTCGCGCAGCACATAGATCAGATCGGCGTCGATCACGGTGGAGAGACGGTGCGCGATCACCAGCGTGGTGCGGCCGCGCATCAGGGTCTTCAGGGCCCGCTGCACGTGCCGTTCGGACTCGCTGTCGAGCGCGGAGGTCGCCTCGTCCAGCAGCAGGATGGGCGCGTTCTTCAGCATGGCGCGCGCGATGGCGATGCGCTGGCGCTGGCCGCCCGACAGCTTGGCGCCGCGCGGGCCCACCGGGGTGTCGTAGCCCTCGGGCAGCTCGGCGATGAAATCGTGCGCGTTGGCGTTGCGCGCGGCCTCCTCGATCTCGGCCTGGCTGGCGCTGGGCTTGCCGTAGGCGATGTTGGCGCGGACCGTCTCGTCGAAGAGGATGACCTCCTGGCTGACCAGCGCCATGGCGGCGCGCAGCGAGGCCAGCGTGACGTCGCGGACGTCCTGGTTGTCGACCGTGACGCGGCCGTCGCCCACGTCGTAGAAGCGCGGCAGCAGGTTGAGGATGGTCGACTTGCCGGCACCCGAGGGGCCGACCAGGGCCACGGTCTTCCCGGCCGGCACGCGCAGCGAGACGTCGGTCAGCGCGGCACCGGAGCCCTCATAGGAGAAGTGCACGCCCTCCAGCTTCACCTCACCGCCGGCGATGAGCAGCGGCTTGGCGCCCGGCTTGTCGACGATGTGCGGGCGCTGGTCGAGGACCCAGAAGATGCGGTCGGCGGCGGCGAGGCCCTCCTGCAGATTGGCGTTCAGCTTGGCCAGGCGTTTCACCGGCTCGTAGGCCAGCAGCAGGGCGGTCACGAAGGAGAAGAAGGCGCCGGGGGTCTGGCCGCGGTCCAGCACCTGCGAGGTGCCGTAGAGCAGCACGGCGACGATGGCGATGCCGCCCAGCGTCTCCATGATCGGGGAGAGCAGGTTGCGGATGACCGCCGCCTTCTGCGTCAGCCGGAAGACCTCGTCGATGGTGGCGTCGGCGCGCTGGGTCTCGTGCGGCTCCATGCCGTAGGCCTTCACGTGCCGGATGCCCTGGAAGGTCTCGTCCAGCACGGTCGTCAGCTTGCCCATCTGCACCTGGGTGTTGCTGGAGACCTTCCGCATGCGCTTGCCGATGCGCACGATCGGCAGCACCGCGGTGGGGAAGGCGAAGAAGGAGATCAGCGCCAGGAGCCAGTCCTGGTAGAACATGAGGCCGATCAGCGCGACGGCGGTGAGCAGGTCGCGCCCGAAGCCGGTCAGCGTGGTGGAGACGGCGTTGCGCAGGAGGCCGACGTCGTTGAGGAACCGCGAGACCAGCGTGCCGGGCGAGGTGGTGTTGAAGAACGCCAGGTCCGACTGGATCAGCCGGTGATAGAGGTCGCTCTGCAGGTCGGCCACCACGCGGTTGCCGACATAGTTCATCAGCACGCCCTCGCCGAAGCCGGCGAGGCCCTTGGCGACGAAGATCGCGAAAACGATCGCGGCGATGAAGTAGATCGTCTGCGCGTCGCGGTTGGTGAAGACCTCGTCGATCAAGGGCTTCATCATCTGCGCCATGGCGGCCGTGGCCGCGGCCACGACGGCCATGCAGAGCAGCGCCGCGCCAATGCGCCAGATGTGCGGGCGCACGTAGACGGAGACCAGCCGCTTCATGAGCGGCCAGGATTTCTCGTCCAGGCGCATCCGGTCGTTCTTCTTGCGGGCCATCGCGCTCCAGCTTCTAGCACGGTGACGGCTGGCGCGCACGAAGGCGGCCCGCCGGCCTCTCCGGCTGACGCTCAGGCGAAAGGCCGCAAGTTCGCGAGGAAAAGCTCGGCCGTCGCCCGCCAGGAGAAGCGCTCGGCATAGGCGCGAGCCCGGGTTCGGTCAAGCGAAAGCGCCGCCCGCGCGGCCTTGCCCAGGTCTTCGTCCAGCACGCCCACGCCCGGCTCGGCGCCGATGACGTCCTTGGGTCCGGTCACCGGATAGGCGGCGACCGGCAGGCCGCTCGCCAGCGCCTCCAGCAGCACCAGGCCGAAGGTGTCGGTCAGCGAGGGAAAGACGAAGACGTCGGCGGCGGCGTAGTGACGCGCCAAGGCCTCGCCCACTTTCGCGCCGGCGAAGCGCGCCTCGGGATAGCGGCGTCTCAGCTCTGCGAGCTGCGGGCCGTCGCCCACCACCAGTTTCGAGCCGGGGAGGTCGAGCTTGAGGAAGGCCTCGATGTTCTTCTCCACCGCCACGCGGCCGACGAAGAGGAAGACCGGGCGCGGCAGGTCGTAGGGCGGCGGCTCGTCGGGACGGGGCCTGAACAGCGCCAGGTCGACGCCGCGGCTCCAGGCCTTGAGATTGCCGAAGCCGCGGCCGGCGAGCTCGTCGCGCAGCGAGGCCGTGGCCACCATCACCCCGGCCGAGGGCCGGTGGAACCAGCGCATCACCCGATAGCCCCAGGATGTGGGCACCGGGAAGCGCGCCGAGACGTATTCCGGGAAGCGCGTGTGGTAGCTGGTGGTGAACGGCAGGCGCCGGCTGAGGCAGAAGCGGCGCGCCGCCATGCCGAGCGGCCCTTCCGTGGCGATGTGGATCGCCTGCGGCCGGTCCTCGCCGAGGCGCCGGCGGAGGCGTCCGCCCTGCAGCAGCGCCAGGCGGATTTCCGGATAGGTCGGGCAGGGCAGGGTCCTGAACTGGTGCGGCGCGAAGACGCTGAGGCGGTGGCCCATGGCCTCCAGCTCGTCCTTCACGCGCGAGAGCGTGCGCACAACGCCGTTGATCTGCGGGAACCAGGCATCGGTGACGAGCGCGACGCGCATCACGCCGCTGCCCGGGCGCCGGCGCGCGGCGCGGGCAGCATGGAGAAGGCGCGTTCCTCCGCCCAGCGGACGATCTCGAGCCGGCCGTCGAGATGCTCGACCAGCGCGGTGCAGCTTTCCACCCAGTCCCCGTCGTTGCAGTAGAGGAGACCGCCGATGTCGCGGATCTCGGCGTGGTGGATGTGGCCGCAGACCACGCCGTCGACATCGCGCTTGCGCGCCACCTCGGCGACCGCGTTCTCGAAGTCGTCGATGAACTGGACCGCGTTCTTGACCTTCAGCTTCAGGAAGGCGGAGAGCGACCAGTAGCCGAAGCCGAGCCGCCGGCGCAGCAGGTTGATCCAGGTATTGAGCCGGAGCGCGACGTTGTAGGCCCAGTCGCCCAGCAGCGCGATCCAGCGGTGATAGCGCACGATGCCGTCGAAGGCATCGCCGTGGATGATGAGGTAGCGCTTGCCCTCGGGCGTCTCGTAGACGTGGTCCTGCACCACCTCCACGCCGCCGAAATGCACCCCGCAGTAGTCTCGGAACATCTCGTCGTGATTGCCGGGCACGTAATAGATCTTCGTGCCCTTGCGCGCCTTGCGCAGCAGCTTCTGCACCACGTCGTTGTGCGTTTGCGGCCAGTACCAGTTCTTCCTGAGCCGCCAGCCGTCGACGATGTCGCCGACCAGGAACAGCGTCTCGCTTTCGCTGTGCTTCAGGAAATCGAGCAGAAACTCCGCCTTGCAGCCCTTGGTGCCGAGATGCACGTCGGAGATGAAGATCGCCCGGTAGCGCCGGGGCTCGGGCGCGCCGCCGTCCCGGTCCGGCAGGTCGGCACGGGGGAGGGGGGATTCTTCCAGCAGGGTCGTCTCGTCCATCGCTTGCCAGTCTCGCGGGCGCAACGACAGGCACCCTGAGGGCCGACCTCAGGCGGCGCCGGACCAATCGCCAGGGTCCTTCTGCCTGTTAACAATTTTCTCCAGGTGTCGAGAAATGAAACTTTGGCGTAGGAAGGCTATTTATTTAAAGTTCATCTGTTGATAATAGAACAGTCACAGATTTTTATTGGTGTATCGTAATGAAATCCGCATCGATTGTCGATTCGCTGGCGGAAGAAGCTTCGCAGGCACAGCCCGTGACTGAGCCACGACGCCTGCTCGTGGTGTTCAATCCCACGGCCGGCGCGCGCCGGCGGCGCCGGCTCGATCGCTTCCTGCGGGCGGTGGCGGCGGCCGGGGCAGAGGTCACGCTCTGCGAGACGACGGCGGCGGGCGACGCGCACGCCTTCGCGCTGGCCGCGCGCGAGGACGATTACGACGCCCTGGTGGTGGCCGGCGGCGACGGCACGATCAACGAGGCGATCAACGGCCTGCTGCAGCGTCTGCCGGGCGCGCCGGCGCTGCCGCTGGGGGTGCTGCCGCTCGGCACCGCCAACGTGCTGGCGTGCGAGCTCGGCCTGCCGCTGACGCCCGAGCGGGCGGCGGCGGTGATCCTGGCCGGCCAGCGTCGCCTGGTCTCCCTCGGCGAGGCGAACGGGCGGGCCTTCGCGCTCATGGTTGGCGTCGGTTTCGACGCCGCCGTGGTCGCCGGCATCTCACCCCGGCTGAAGCGTCTCCTGCGCCAGGGCGCCTACGT
>DATEDK010000219.1:0-5655 GCA_035281685.1 Kiloniellales bacterium
CATCGAGGGCGAGGTCTTGCCGGAGAGCTTCGGCAGCACCGATCAGCAGGTCTCCGACGAGGCCGTGCGGCGGTTGACCCAGGAACTGGAACTGACCCAGGCCCGCCTGCGCACCGTGCGCGAGGAGTCGGAAGCGGCCAACGAGGAGCTGCGCGCCGCCAACGAGGAGCTGCAGTCGATCAACGAGGAGTACCGGTCGACCTCCGAGGAGCTGGAAACCTCCAAGGAGGAGCTGCAGTCGATCAACGAGGAGCTGCAGACGGTCAACAGCGAGCTGAAGCTGAAGCTGGAGACCATCTCGCGCGCGCACAGCGACTTGCAGAACATGATGGCGGCGACCGACTTCGGCACGCTGTTCCTCGACACGACTCTGCGCATCAAGCGCTTCACCGACCGCGTCACCGATCTCTTCAGCATCACGCCGGCGGACGAGGGCCGGCCGATCACCGACTTCACCCATCAGCTCGAGTATCAGGGGCTGACCGCCGATGCGCGCAGCGTGCTGAACGATCTCACGCCGATCCAGCGCGAGATCAGGAGCAACGACGGGCGCTGGTACGATCTGCGCATGCGGCCATACCGCACGGTCGACAACAAGATCGACGGCGTGGTGATGACCTTCGTCGACATCACCGCGCGGCTGAAGACCGAGAGCGCGCTGCGCGAGAGCGAGCGCCAGCTCCGCCAGCAGAAGCGGCTGGTCGAGATGTCGCGCAATCCGATCTTCGTCTGGGAGCTCGACGGCGGCATCGTCGACTGGAATCGGGGCTGCGAGGAACTCTACGGCTACACGCGGCAGGAGGCGCTCGGCAGCCGCAAGGAGCAGCTGCTCGGCACCAGGGTGTCGCACGGGACCTTCAAGGCGGTGAAGTCGAAGCTCGTGGCCGAGGGGAGCTGGAGCGGCGAGGTCGAGCAGCGCACCAAGGTTGGCCGGAAGTTGACCGTCGAGGCGAGGCTCGACCTGGAAGAGGTCGAGGGTCGGCGCCTGGTGCTGGAGAGCTCGCGCGATGTCACCGAGCGCAAGGCTTTGCAGGAGCGCCAGCAGTTGCTGCTGAACGAGCTGACGCACCGGGTCAAGAACTCGCTGGCCGTGGTGCAGTCGATCGCGCACCAGACCCTGCGCACGACGCCCAATCCGGAGGAGTTCAACAAGCGCTTCGAGGGCCGGCTGTCGGCGCTGGCCGCCTCGCACGGCCTCCTGGTGCAGTCCAGCTGGAAGGGCGCCGACCTCGGCAAGCTCGCGCGTCTGCAGCTCAAGCCCCATGCCAGCGGCGGCATCGACGGCCAGCGGCTGCAGATCCAAGGTCCGGCGGTGACCCTGCCGGCTGACCTGGCGACACCCTTCGGCCTGGTGCTGCACGAGCTCGCCACCAATGCCGCCAAGCACGGCGCCCTTTCCAGCGCGAGCGGCCGGGTCGCATTGAACTGGTCGATGGGTGGAGGGAGCGATTCGCCCCGCTTGACCGTTGTGTGGAAAGAGACGGGTGGTCCGGCGGTGTCCGATCCGGAGAACGATGGCTTCGGCAGCCGCCTGATCGATAACGGCATCCCCAAAGCGGTCGTACGGCGTGAGTTTCTGCCGGATGGCTTCCAATGCACCATTGTCCTACCGATACCCCCTGAGCCGGACGGTGGAACCGGCGCCCCCGCAGCCTGAGACCGAGCTGTCGCTGGACGGCGCGCGCATCCTGGTACTGGAGGACGAGTTCATCCTCCTGCTCGATCTGGAATGGGTTCTGCAGGAGGCCGGCGGCGCCGTGACCACCGCCCGCACCGTGCGCGATGGCCTCGATGCCGTCGCGGACGGGCCCCTGGACGCCGCCATCCTGGACCTGCGCATCGGCTTGGAGAGCGCGGAGCCGGTAGCCCAGGCCCTGGCCGATCGGAGCGTGCCTTTTCTCTTCTACACCGGCCAGGTGGGCGACGACCCGGTCCTTCGGCACTGGCCGAGCCGGACGGTCCTGCCCAAGCCGGCGCAGTCCCAGACCATCATCGCCGCCATCGCCAAGTTGCTGCGGCGGCCGTAGCGCGGAGCCCGTAGGTAACTCACTTCCTCCGCGAGGGGTCGTCGCGAAACTCAACAAGACTGTCATCCCGGAAAGCGCGGAGCGCTTATCCGGGACCCAGGGGCCACAGAGCTCAGCCTCTTGGCTCCCGGGTCCCGGCTCTCGCTGCGCTCGGCCGGGATGACAGTTGAAATTCGCAACAGCGGCCGATGTTCCGGACGCCGCCGCCCGACCGCCGCTTGCGCTTTGGGGGTCTCGCGCGCATCTTCCGGTCGAGTTCCCGAGGCAGAGGCGCGAGCCGATGAGCGACCATACCCAAGTCCGTCCATGGCGGCAGATCCAACGGCGCAAGAGCCGGCAGGTCATGGTGGGCCGAGTGCCGGTCGGCGGCGACGCGCCGATCAGCGTGCAGTCGATGACCACGACCCGCACCTGGGACGTGAAGGGCACGATCGAGCAGGTGCGCCAGCTCGAGCTCGCCGGCGCCGACATCGTGCGCATCTCCTGCCCGGACGAGGAATCCTCCGCCGCGCTGAAGGAGATCGTGCCGGAAGTGACCGTGCCGATCGTGGCCGACATCCACTTCCACTACAAACGCGGCATCGAGGCGGCGCGGAACGGCGCGTCCTGCCTGCGCATCAATCCCGGCAACATCGGCGGGCGCGAGCGCGTGCGCGAGGTGGTGAAGGCGGCGCGCGATCACGGGCTCTCCATCCGCATCGGCGTCAATGCCGGCTCGCTGGAGAAGGACCTGCTGGAGAAATACGGCGAGCCCTGCCCCGACGCGATGGTCGAGTCGGCGCTCAATCACATGAAGTTCCTGCAGGACGAGGACTTCCACGAGTTCAAGATCTCCTGCAAGGCCTCCGACGTCTTCCTGGCGGTCGCCGCCTATCAGCAGCTGGCCGAGGCCTGCGACTATCCGCTGCACCTCGGCATCACCGAGGCGGGCGGCCTGCGCAGCGGCACAATCAAGTCCTCGATCGGCCTGGGCGCGCTGCTCTGGGCCGGCATCGGCGACACCATCCGCGTCTCGCTCTCGGCCGACCCCGTCGAGGAGGTGAAGGCCGGCTTCGACATCCTGAAGTCGCTGGGCCTCAGGCACCGCGGCGTCAACGTGATCTCCTGCCCCTCCTGCGCGCGCCAGCAGTTCGAGGTGATCAAGACCGTCGAGGCGCTGGAGCAGCGCATCGCGCACATCACCACGCCGATGACCGTCTCGGTGATCGGCTGCGTGGTGAACGGCCCGGGCGAGGCGACGATGACCGACATCGGCTTCACCGGCGGCGGCAAGGGCACGCACCAGGTCTATGTCGCCGGCGTGCCGCACCACCGCCTGAAGGACGAGGGCATCGTCGACCACCTGGTCTCGATGATCGAGGCCAAGGCGGCGGAGATCGAGCGGGCCAAGGCGGAGCGGGAGTCCGCCGCCGCCGCGGAGTAGCGCTTTAGGGCTGCCGATGGGCCAGCGCTGGAGCCGGTTCTACCACCGCCACCTGTTCTATCGCCTGCAACGCCTGCTGCAGGCCCATCCGGCGCTCTACTACCGCTTCCACCGCGCCTCGATGGTGCGCGACTTCTCCATGCTCGAGGTGAAGCCCGACAGCGAGCTGGTGATCGAGGGCGCGCAGCGCAGCGCCACCTCGCACACGCTGGCCCTCTTCCAGGTGGCGAGCGAGCTGGGCCAGGGCCGGCGCCTCAGGATCGCGCGGCACATGCACGTGGCCGCGCAGTTCGCGCTGGCGGCGCGCTGGAAGGTGCCGGCGCTCCTGCTGCTGCGCCGCCCGTCGGACAGCGCGCGCTCGACCGTGCTGTTCCACCGCCATCTGACGCCCCGCCAGGTGCTGAAGACCTGGATCGCCATCCATCGCAGCGCCTGGCGCTGGCGCGAGTCCATCCTGGTGATCCCCTTCGAGCAGGCGACCAAGCGCCCGGCGAGCGTGATCGCCCAGACCAACGCCCGCTTCGGCACCGCCTTTCCGCCCTGGCCGGGCGGCGTGGCCGCGCACGCCAGGCTCGTCGCCATGCTGGAGGATGCCAACGACCGGCGCGACGGCGGCAACCCGCTCACCACCTACATGCCGAACGACGCGAAGGACGCCCTGAAGGCACAGGTCAGCCTCGCCGGCTGCGAGCGGCTGATCAGGCGGGCGGACCGGCTCTACCGGCTATGGCTGGCGCGGGCGCCCGTGGGCGGCTAGTCGGCGGACCAAGATAGCTTGTCTTCCCGGAAGCCGCGCAGCGGCTATCCGGGACCCATGGCAAGGAATGTGCGGAGCGTGGCGTCCCGTGCCTTTCGGTCCATGGGTCCCGGATAAGCGCTGCGCGCTTTCCGGGAAGACAATCTCCTTGGTCGTACTCCATAGAGCCCGGACGCCCCCCGCTGGCGCCAAGGCCCAAACAACGCTAGAGAACCGCGCCACCATCGAGGAGAGAGCCTTTGTCCAGCCTGCAGCCCGTGCGCGGTACCCACGATCTCCTGCCCGACGAGATGCGCCGGCACCGGCGCGTCATCGAGACCGCGCGCGAGATCGCGGAGCGCCACGGCTACCTCCCGATGGCGACGCCGATCTTCGAGTTCACCGAGGTGTTCAAGCGCACGCTGGGCGAGACCAGCGACGTGGTGACGAAGGAGATGTACACCTTCACGCCGGCGGAGCGGGACGGCAGCCCGGCGCAGTCGATCACGCTCCGGCCCGAGGCCACCGCCGGCATCTGCCGCGCGCTGATCTCCAACCGGCTGCAGCAGGAGCTGCCGCTGCGTTTCTTCTATCACGGGCCGATGTTCCGCCATGAGCGGCCGCAGAAGGGCCGGCAGCGCCAGTTCCACCAGATCGACATCGAGCTCTTCGGCGTGGCGGAGCCGGCGGGCGACGTCGAGGTCATCGCCTGCGGGCAGATGATCCTGGAAGCGCTGGGTGTGGCCGATCGCACCACGCTGGAGCTCAACACCCTGGGCGATCCGGAAAGCCGCGCCGCCTATCGCAAGGCGCTGGTCGACTACTTCCAGGCGCACCGCGGCGACCTCTCCGAGGACAGCCGCGACCGTCTGGAGCGCAACCCGCTGCGCATCCTCGATTCGAAGGACGCGGGGGACCGCAAGCTCGTGGCGAACGCGCCCGACTTCTCCGACTACCTGACGCCGGCCGCGGGGCAGTTCTTCGCCGCCGTGCGCCAGGGGCTCGACGACATCGGGATCGCCTACAAGCTGAACCCGCGGCTGGTGCGCGGCCTCGACTACTACTGCCACACCGCCTTCGAGTTCACGACCGACGCCTTGGGCGCGCAGGGTACGGTGCTGGGCGGCGGGCGCTACGACTACCTGGTCGAGACCATGGGCGGTTCGCCGACGGCGGGCACCGGCTGGGCGGCGGGCATCGAGCGCCTCGCCATGCTGCTCACCACCGCGCCGCCGGCGCCGAAGCCGCTGGTCCTGGTG
Organism: Kiloniellales bacterium; assembly: GCA_035281685.1. Taxonomy (GTDB): domain Bacteria; phylum Pseudomonadota; class Alphaproteobacteria; order Kiloniellales; family JACOMY01; genus DATEDK01. Next base: position 5,446 of record DATEDK010000219.1, read on the forward strand.
CCGATCGGCGAGGCGGCGCAGCGCCGCGCGCAGAGGCTGGCGCAGGACCTGCGTCGCCAGGGCTACACCATCGAGCTCGGCTATGCCGGCAACGTGAAGAAGCGCCTGAGCCGCGCCAACAAGCTGCTGGCGCCGGCCGCCGTGCTGTTCGGCGACGACGAGCTGGCGAGAGGCGAGGCGCAGGTGAAGGATCTGGCGACCGGCGAGCAG
>DATEDK010000220.1:0-9449 GCA_035281685.1 Kiloniellales bacterium
CCTCGGGCGAGATCACCGAGTAGACCGCGTGCTCCAGCATGAAGACGCGGTTAGCCGTGGCGAGTGCGATGGCGCCGCCCGAACCGCCCTCGCCGATGACGACGGCGATCAGCGGCACGCGCACGGAAAGGCAGGTCTCGATCGAGCGCGCGATGGCCTCGGCTTGGCCGCGCTCCTCCGAGGCGACGCCGGGATAGGCGCCGGCGGTGTCGACGAAGGAGACGACCGGCAGCTTGAAGCGCTCGGCCAGCCGCATCAGGCGCTGCGCCTTGCGGTAGCCCTCGGGCTTGGCCATGCCGAAGTTGTGCGCGACGCGGCTTTGCATGTCGGCACCCTTCTCCTGGCCCAGCACCATGACGCTGCGCCCCTTGAAGCGGCCGAGCCCGCCGACGATCGCGCGGTCCTCGCCGAAGAGCCGGTCGCCCGCGAGCGGCGTGAAGTCCTCGATCAGCCGGCCGATGTAGTCCAGGAGGTGCGGCCGGTCGGGATGGCGCGCCACCTGCGTCTTCTGCCAGGGCGTCAGCTTCGCGTAGGTCGTGCGCAGCAGCCGGTCGACCTTGGCCTGCAGGCGCGTGACCTCCTCGGCGATGTTGACCGTGTCCGGCTCGCTCAGGTGCTTGAGGTCGGCGATCTTGCCTTCCAGCTCGGCGATCGGCTTCTCGAAGTCGAGGAAATTCAACGGCAAGCCCTTCGTCTGTGCGCGCCGGAGTCTATCACGGGACGAGGTCGGCGGCGACCGCGACCTCCCCCACCCAGCCGTAGAGCGCGAAGAGGGTCTCGTCGCCGATGCGCATGGCGTGGCGCACCCAGGGCGCGTGGTGGATCGCGCTTCCCGGCGGCTTCGGCGCGAAGGCACCGCCGTCGCGGCTCCACTCTGCCGTGCCGGAGAGCACGTGATAGATCTCCGCCGCCGGGTGACTGTGGTCGGGATAGAGCCGCCCCGGTCCCAGGAGCAGCACGCCCAGCGCCACGGCCTTGCTGTCCATCAGGCCGCGCGGGCCGATGAAGTCGCAGTAGGCGTAGCCCGCCATGTAGCCCTGGCCCAGCTTGGCGTCGGAGTAGTTCGGGTTCTGCGTCCAGGCGAGCGCAGGCTCGACCAGCGCGAAGGCGCGCGCGACGTCGGCGAGCGGACCGCGCTCGGCAGCCGCCAGCGCCGCGGGCAGCAATGCGCAGGCAGGCTTCACCGCGCGCGCGGGCCGCCGTCCGACGCGCGGCCGTTGCAGAAGCTCGATCAGCGGATCGAGCGAGGCGGCCAGCGCCGGATCGCGTGCCCGCTCGGCGCGGTAGTGCTCGCGCACCGCCTTGCAGAGCGCGCCGAAGCCGGCCTCGACGGGATCAGCTGCCGGCAATCTGCTTGGCCTTGCTGACCAGATTCTCGGCCTGGCGGATCGAGGCGATGTCGATCAGACGGCCATCGAGCGCGACCGCGCCCTTGCCCTCCTTCTGCGCCTGCTCCATCGCGGCGAGGATGCGCTTGGCCTTGGTCACCTCGGCCTCCGAGGGGCTGTACACCTCGTTGGCGAGCGCGATCTGCGAGGGGTGGATCGCCCACTTGCCCTCGCAGCCGAGCACGGCGGCGCGGTAGGCCTGGGCCTTGAATCCGTCGGCATCGGAGAAGTCGCCGAAGGGGCCGTCGAGCGGACGCAGACCATGGGCGCGCGCCGCCACCACCATGCGGGCGATCGCGTAGTGCCACATGTCGCCCCAATGGAAGTCGCGCGCCTTGTCGCCATCCTTGTCGGTCAGCACGCCATAGAGCGCGTTCGGCCCGCCGATCACGGTCGTGCGCGCGCGCGTCGAGGCGGCGTAGTCGGCGACGCCGAAGTGCAGCGATTCGAGACGCTTCGAGGCGCCGGCGATCTCGTTGACGTTGGCCATGCCGAGCGCCGTCTCGATGATCAGCTCGAAGCCGATCTTCTTCTTGCGCTTGGTCGCGTCCTCGGCCTGCGTCACCAGCATGTCGACGGCATAGACATCGGCCGGCGTGCCGACCTTCGGGATCATGATCAGGTCGAGGCGCTCGCCGCCCTGCTCGATGACGTCGACGACGTCCCGGTACATGTAGTGCGTGTCGAGGCCGTTGATCCGCACCGAGATCGTCTTGCTGCCGAAGTCGATCTCGTTCAGCGCCTTGATGACGTTCTTGCGCGCCTGCGGCTTGTCGTCCGGCGCGACCGCGTCCTCGAGATCGAGGAAGACCACGTCGGCGGCCGACTTCGCCGCCTTCTCGATGAAGCCGTAGTTGCTGCCCGGAACGGCCAGCTCGGAGCGGTTCAGGCGCGCCGTCGCCTGCTGCACGATGGTGAAGCTCATCCTCGACCCCCTGAAGTAGCGACGTGCCGGCGCACGCTGGCGCCGGCACCGAAATTGCGCGCTACTTGAAGGCTTCGCCCACCCTTGTCAATCGCCGCTCGGCCGCACGGGAGAGCCGCCGGGCGCTAGGCCCGGCGACGATCGCCGCGTCCTGCCAGGGGATGGTGACTCTCGACGATGTGCTTCAGGTGACGCGAGGTGAGATGGGTGTAGATCTGCGTCGTCGAGATGTCGGCATGCCCCAGCATCGACTGCACCGCGCGCAGGTCGGCGCCGCCCTCCAGCAGGTGGCTGGCGAAGGCGTGCCGCAGCACGTGCGGCGAGAGCCGCTTCGGATCGAGCCCGGCGGAGCCGGCCAGCTCCTTCAGGAGGAGCCCGACCTGCTGCCGCGTCAGGTGCCCGCCGGCGCTGCGCGAGGGGAAGAGCCAGCGCGAATCGCGACCCTTCGGCAGAAAGCGCTCGCGCACCGCGCGGTAGTTGGCGATCGCCTTGCGCGCCGGCTCGCTCAGCGGCACCAGGCGCTCCTTGCCGCCCTTGCCGGCGACGCCCAGCACCGCGGCATCGCGCGCCACGGCGGCTTCCGGCAGGGCCACCAGCTCGGAGACCCTGAGCCCGGTCGCATAGAGCAGCTCGATCAGTGCGGCCAGGCGCTTGCCCTTGGGGCCGGGCATGGCGTGCGCCGCCTCGATCAGCGCGCCCACCTCGCCTTCGGTCAGCACCTTGGGCAGCGGCCGGCCGTGCCGCGGGCTCTCCAGCCGCGCGGTCGGATCGTCGGCCCGCCGGCTTTCCGCATAGAGGTAGCGGTAGAACTGCCGGAGGCAGGACAATCGACGAGCGGCCGTGCGGGAGGTGAAGCCCGCCTTGTCCAACCAGCCAAGGTAGTCGCTAAGGTCGCCGGACTGGGCCGTCACCAACGTGCGGCCGCGCCGGCGCAGGAAATCGCCGACGTGCCTGAGATCACGGGCATAGGCCGAGAGGGTATTAGGTGCGGCGCCGCGCTCGACGGCGAGCATCTCGAGGAATGCCTCGATCGCAAGCTCTGACGAGCGATCGAGGGAAGCGGGGGGGTCGGCCTTGGCAGCCATGCCTTATCTCCCTTTTCAACGAAACTAGATGCCCTTGCCAAGCGCCGCCTCGATCGCCAGAGCACGGGCCTCCAACGGCAGGCCCACTTGCATGAGCGCGCCAAGCGCCGCGCCCAGCGCCTGCGGATCAGCTTCGGCTGGGTTCCCCTCGCCCAGCAGCACGAGCACCCGCAGCACGGTCTCCCCCAGCCGGCCGGCCCGGCTCGCCTCTTCCAGCGCGAAGAGGACCGTGGCATCGGGCATTTCGCCCGCCGCCTTGGCCTCATCCTCCGCTGGTTCCGCCCAGACCAGAGCGTCTGCCTCGCCCAGGGCCTGGAACAGCACGTGCAGGAAGCCCGCCTGTTCGGCGACCTCCGCGCTGCCGGGGTCGCTTTGCGCGTAGCGCCAGCCGTCGACCCCGGCTTCGTTGGTGAACATCGTGGTGCCGGCCAGCCTGGCGTAGGGCCAGAGCCTGAGGCTCGCCGCCGCAGCCTGGGCGGAGACCGGCGCCTCCCGCAGGGCCAGGAGCAGCCAGGCGGTGGCCGCTTCGTAGTTGCCCAGCACGTAGTTGGCGCGCCCGAGCATGGCCGCGAGCCAGGCGAGACCCGGATCCTCCGGGTCGGCCACCAGCTCCGGCAGCACCAGCTCGGCCATGCCCACGTAGACACCGTCCGCCTCCGCGCTGTCCAGCGCGAGTTCGGCGGTCAGCAGCTCCTGCTGCGGCCCGCCGGGCTTGCGCAGGACCTGGAAGTAGAGAGCGCGCGCCTCGACGCCCGGCATGCGGTAGCCGGCGTTCAGCGCATCGTCGATCGTCGTGGGCTGGAACTGGAAGCTCTCGTAGAGCCGGGCCAGCCGGTCGGCCTCGAGACGCCGGGAAGAGACCGCCCATTCCGCCGCCACCGCCCGCTGCGGCAGCGGCACGCTGTCGTTCAGCGCCATCTGCATGCGGGCGCGGGGGCCTGTGGTGTCGATCAGACCGGTCGGCAGCGGATGGCCCAAAGCCGAGAGCAGCGCCAGTTCCAGGCCGCGCACCTGGCCGGTCGGCAGGTCGTGGATCTCGCCTTCCGGCAGCGGCTGTAGCCCGAGTGCGGCGTCCATCAGGCGGATGAAGAGCTGATCCTGCTCGCGCCCGGCATCGCGCAGCAGCGCCAGCCCCAGCTCGGCGGCGGCGATCTCTCCCTGGCGATACTGGCAAAATGTGAGGGCCTTCAGCCAAAAACCGTCCTGGCCGCCGGAGGGGTCTCCCTGCCGGACATGCTCACAAGCCGCCGTCTCATCGCCTTCGGTCAGCAAGAGCTCCACGGTCAAACGCTTTCTTACGTCCGGTGAGCGCTCGGGCGGCAAGAGTGCGAGCAGCCTCTCCAACTCCCCCATAACCCCAAGGGCGGAAAGCCGTTCCAGGCGCAAGTCCAAAAGATCAACGGTTGCATTGGCTTCCGCGTCGGCGGCGACCCCGCCCTCGCCCATATCCGCTTCGGCGACGGCGGCCGGCGGCGGCAGCAAGGCGTCGGACAGCAGCAACCGGCGCGCGAGGTCGAAGAGCGTCGGCGAGGCGGTCGCCGCCGGAATCTTGGGCAGGAGTTCCTCGATCACCCGGCGGTCGGTTCCCGCCCAGAGATCCGGACCGAAGCCGCCGTCGCTCTCGGTCAGGAGACCCAGGCCCTCCTGGGTTCCGGCGACCGACTGCTGCGGCAAGGCGGCGAAAGGCTGCACCAGCAGACTCTGCGGCCCATCGATCACCTCGGGCGCGACGGGGTCCTCAATCGAGGGCGCCAGCGGCTGCGTTACGATCGGTGCCGGCTGCTGTGCCTCAGGCTGGTGCGACCAAGCCACGCCGGCCAGTGCCAGAGCCAGCACCGCCGCCAAGGCCGGACGCAGGGCCTCAGCGCGGGAAGCGCTCATCGGGAAAGACCTTCTCGATCAGGCTGACGCTGGGCTGGGCATCGAGCGAAAGCACGTAGGCAGCACCGAAGAGCAGCACGATCAGGGCCAAAAGACCGATCAGCATGGTGCTCTTGCGCATCCTGGCTCCCTGGCGCTTCGTTCCGTGGCGTCGGCGGCCAAGTCCCCCGGCTCGGCCGGCCCTGCCACCCCCGATGATGCAGGTGCCGGGCTTGCCGCTTCGGCCGCGCTTTGTGCTAGCTTGCGAGTATGGCGACTTTACGGCATCTCGCCGCCTACCCCTTTGTCTCCGCTTGTTTTTGTCGACCGCCGGGGAGGCGGGGACAACCATGAGCGGCGTCGAGGCGAGGGCGGTCACCGAGCCGAGCCGCTCGGCGGCACCAGTGCGGCTGCCCGTCCGCAGCCTGGTGCTGGTCGGCCTGATGGGTGCGGGCAAGTCCTGCGTCGGCCGCAAGCTGGCGCAGCGCCTGGCGCTGCCCTTCGTCGATGCCGACAGCGAGATCGAGAAGGCCGCCGGGCTCTCCATCGAGGAGATCTTCGCCACGCACGGCGAGACCGCCTTCCGCGCCGGCGAGCGCCGCGTGATCCAGCGCCTGTTGGACGGCCCGCTGCAGGTGCTGGCGACCGGCGGCGGTGCCTACATGGACGCGACCACGCGCCAGCGCATCGCCGAGCGAGGCATCGCGATCTGGCTGAAGGCCGACCTCGAGCTCTTGGTGCGCCGCACCGGCCGCAAGGGCAACCGGCCGCTCCTGAAGCGCGGCGAGCCGCGCGAGATCCTGGCGCGCCTGATGGAGCAGCGCTACCCGATCTATGCCGAGGCCGACCTGACGGTCGACAGCAGCGACGCACCGCCGGACACGCTGGTCGATCGCATCCTCGTCGAGCTGGAGCGCCGCGGCTTCCTGACATGACCGCCGGCCATCAAGCTTCTGGCCCGGCGGCCACCGCGACGGTGGGCGTCGAGCTGGGCAGCCGCCGCTACGACATCCTGGTGGGCGAAGGACTGCTGGAGCGCGCCGGCGCCGCGCTGCTGCCGCTGCTGAACCGCAGACGCGTCATCGTGGTCAGCGACGAGACCGTGGCCGCGCTGCACCTGCCGCGTCTGGCAAAGGGGCTGGTCGATGCCGGCATCGCGCACGAGGCCGTGGTGCTGCCGCCGGGCGAGGGCACCAAGGACTTCCGTCACCTGGAGCGGCTGAGCCGGGCGCTGATCGGCCACGGCCTGGAGCGGCGCGACCTGATCCTGGCGCTGGGCGGCGGGGTCATTGGCGACCTCGCCGGTTTCGCCGCCGCGGTCGTGCTGCGGGGCGTCGGCTACGTACAGCTCCCGACCACGCTCCTGGCCCAGGTCGACTCATCGGTCGGCGGCAAGACCGCCATCGATCTGCCGGAAGGCAAGAACCTGGTCGGCGCCTTCCATCAGCCGCGCCTGGTGCTGGCCGATCTCGACGCGCTCTCGACATTGCCGCAGCGGGAGTTGCTCGCCGGCTACGCCGAGGTGGTGAAGTACGGCTTGATCGCCGATCCCGCCTTCTTTGCCTGGCTGGAGGAAAACGGCGCGGCGCTGATCGCCGGCGACGCGGCGCTCCGACGCCACGCGGTGATGACCGCCTGCCGCGCCAAGGCCGCAATCGTCGCACGCGACGAGACCGAGAGCGGCGACCGCGCGCTCCTGAACCTCGGCCACACCTTTGCGCATGCGCTCGAGGCCGAGCTCGGCTACGACGACCGGCTGCGCCACGGCGAGGCGGTCGCCATCGGTCTGGTGCTCGCCTTCGAGCTCTCCGAGCGCCTGGGACTGGCGCCGGCCGGCGAGGCGAAGCGCATCGCCCGCCACTTCGCCGCGGTCGGGCTGCCGACCGATGCCCGCCGCCTGCTCGGTCCCCGCTTCGAGGCCGCGCGTCTCGTCCAGCACATGCGGCGCGACAAGAAGGTCTCCGGCGGCCGCATCACCTTCATTCTGGCGCGCGGCATCGGCCGCGCCTTCGTCGCCCGCGACGTCGACCCGGCCGAGGCCGAGCGCCTCCTGGCCGAGCGACTGGCCGCCTAGGCTAGACTGCCCGACGGCTGCGGCGCTTGGGCGCCCGCCCTCGGCAGCTTGGAGTTGCCCTCCCATGGGAAGCGACCTGGTCATCCTGCTCTCGATCCTGGTGCTGCTGATCGCCTCGGCCTTGTTCTCCGCTTCGGAGACCGCGCTGACCGGTGCGAGCCGCGCCCGCATCCACGTGCTGCAGCAGCACGGCAACCGCGCCGCGGCGGTGGTCGAGCGGCTCTGGCACCGGCGCGAGCACGTGATCGCGACGCTGCTGATCGGCAACAACACGGTCAACATCCTGGCCTCGACCCTCGCGGCCAGCCTCTTCATCGGCTGGTTCGGCGACACCGGCGTCATCTACGCCACGGCGGTCATGACCGTTCTGGTGATCCTCTTCTCCGAAGTGCTGCCGAAGACCTATGCGCTGAACCAGGCGGACCGCGCCGCGCTGATGGCGGCGCGCCCCATCGCCTTCGCCACTGCCGTGCTCTCTCCGGTGACCAGGGCGGTCGACGCCATCGTGAAGACGATCCTGCGCCTGGCGGGCGTGCGCGTCCGCGTCACGGCGAGCGAGCACCAGGAGCGCGCCGAGGAGGAGCTGCGCGGCGCCATCGCGCTGCACGCCGGCCAGGAGGTGCCGCAGGAGCGCGCCATGCTGCGCTCGATCCTCGACCTGGCGCAGGTCGAGGTCTCCGAGATCATGACGCCTCGGCGTGACGTGGTGGCGCTCGATGCCGGCCTGCCGCCGGGCGAAATCGTGCAGCAGGTGCTGGACAGCCCCTTCACGCGCTTCCCGCTCTGGCGCGACAACCCGGACAACATCGTGGGCGTGCTGCACGCCAAGCGGCTGCTGCGCGCCCTGCACGCGGCCGCGGGCGACCAGTCCAAGGTCGACGTGCTGGCGGTCGCGCAGAGTCCCTGGTTCATCCCTGACACCACCGATCTCTTGTCGCAGCTCGAGGCCTTCCAGCAGCGCCACGAGCACTTCGCGATGGTGGTGAACGAGTACGGCGACTTCCTCGGCGTGGTGACCCTCGAGGACATTCTTGAAGAGATCGTCGGCGACATCGCCGACGAGCACGACGTGCGCATGGAGGGCGTGAAGCAGGAGCCGGACGGCAGCTTCGTCGTCGACGGCCGCGTCACCCTGCGTGACCTCAACCGCCAGTTCGACTGGCGCCTGCCCGACGCCGAGGCCAATACGCTGGCCGGCTTGGTGCTGTACGAAGCGCGCATCATTCCCGACGTCGGCCAGGTTTTCACCTTCCACGGCTTCCGCTTCGAGATTCTCGGGCGGCAGCGGCACCAGATCACCAAGCTGCGCGTCCTGCCGCCGGCGCCGCAGAGCGAAGCGACCGCCGTCAGCGGCGACACCATTCCACCGAAGTGAGCTCCCCGACCATGCCGTTGTCCCCGCCCGTCCCGCGCGAGCACCTGCACAGGCGCACCTACGAGTTCCAGGGCTATCGCCGCGCCGACCGCCTCTGGGACATCGAGGGGCGCATCGTCGATGTGAAGGCCTACGGCTTCGACAGCCAGGATCGCGGCCGGGTCGAAGCGGGCGTGCCCGTGCACGAGATGGCGATCCGGCTGACCGTCGACGACCGCCTGGTGGTCAAGGCGATCGAGGCGGTGACCGAGCACGGGCCCTACAATCTCTGCGGCGCGATCGCGCCGAACTACCAGGCCATGGTCGGCGTCCGCGTCGGCCCCGGCTGGCGCCAGGCGATCAAGGCGAGGCTCGGCGGCGCGGCCGGCTGCACGCACATGAGCGAGCTGCTGATGGCCATGGCGACGCCCTGCTACCAGACCATCTATCCCGTGCTGTCGCGCGAGCGCCGCGCCGCCGAGGGCGAGCCGGAGGAGGAGATGTGGCCGGGTCTCGTCGATTCCTGCCACGCCTACGCGAGCGACGGCCCGCTGGTGAAGAAATGGCTGCCGGACCGGTACACGGGGACGGAGTAGATGCTGTTAGCCCCTCTCCCCTTTGCGGGCAGGGCTGTCCGGGGAAAGTGGTGGGTGAATCGAAAAGTCGCAGGTGCATGCCCCGTCAGACGGCGGTTTTCCGTCTAACTTTCTGGTTGTCGAGACACAGAAAGAGGACGGGGCATGCGTTTTACAGCTAGCACTTT
>DATEDK010000221.1:0-8165 GCA_035281685.1 Kiloniellales bacterium
AAAACCGCCGCAGAAGCTGCTCGACACCTCCAAGGCGGTCAACGAGGGCATCGAGGCGGCGCTGGCCATCGCGCGGCCGGGCAACACCTGCGAGGCGGTCGAGGCGGCCTGGCGCAAGGCAATCTCGCGCTACTCCATCGAGAAGGAGTCGCGCATCGGCTACTCGATCGGGATCGGCTATCCGCCCGACTGGGGCGAGCACACGGTCTCGCTGCGGCCGCGCGACCGGACCGTGCTGCGGGAGAACATGGCGCTGCACATGGTCTGCGGCATCTGGGACCAGGACTGGGGCGGCGTCAGCTTCAGCGAGCCGTTCCATGTCACGAGCAAGGGTGCGGCGCTCTTCGCCGACGTGCCCAGAGAGTTGCACATCAAGCAGTGAGCGGCCACAGCGCGTGCGCCGCCGATGCGGGAGGAAGACATGGATAGCGGTGCCTCGTCGCCAAGGTCGATCATCTCGGCAAGCATCGACCTCAACGCCCAAGGCAAGCACTTCGGCCACATCCGCATCCCCTTTTCCCGCGACGACGCGGGACTGGGCTACCTGCTCGTGCCGCTGATCTCGATCAGAAACGGCGACGGGCCCTGCATCCTGCTGAATGCCGGCACGCACGGCGACGAGTTCGAGGGTCAGATCGCGCTGCGCAACCTGGCGCACAGCCTCCGCGTGGAAGAGGTCTCCGGCCACATCCTGATGGTGCCCTCGGCGAATCTGCCGGCCGTCGTCAACAACTCGCGCTGCTCGCCGATCGACCAGCTCAACCTGAACCGAGTCTATCCGGGCCGGCCAGGCGGCAGCGTGACGGAGAAGATGGCCTCCTACGTCCTCGATGAGCTCGTGTACCGCGCCAACTTCGTGCTCGACCTCCATGCCGGCGGCACCAACTACGGCTGCGTCATTTACACGATGATGCATCGCTACGCGAAGCCGGCGACCACCCGCGCCACCTTCGAGATGATGAAGGCCTTCCGCGCCCCCTATGGCGTGGTCTTCGACACCGAGCCCGATCGCGACGGCATGCTGGATACCGCGGTCGAGGACCGCGACAAGCCCTTCATCGCCGTGGAGCTCGGCGGCTCGGGCATCGTCACACCGCAGTCCGTGGCGTTCACCGTGCACGGCGTGCGCAACGTCCTGATCCACTGCGGCCTGCTGCGGGGCGAACCCGCGCCGGGCCAGCCGGAAACGCAGGTCCTGGGGGTGCCGGCCGGCGGCTTCGTGCTCGCCGAGGATCACGGCATCTTCGAGCCCTTCGTCGAGCTGGACGAGGTGATCGAGAGCGGTGCGGCGGTGGGGCAGCTGCACTCAATCCATCGACCGGACCGCGCGCCCATCGTGCATCGCATCAAGGATGGCGGCCGTGTCATCTGCCGCCGGTCGACCGGCACGACGACGCACGGCGACTTCCTCATCGTGACCGGCACCCCGCTCCACGACCCGGGCTTCTGACCATGACCTCGATCCACCGGCCGAACCTGTCGCTTGCCGACATGGATCGGAATGCGTTCTTCCATCCGATGACGGACCTGAAGCGCTATGCCCAGGGGGAGGCCGCCGGGCCGCGCATCATCGCGGGCGCCAAGGGCGTGCACATCGTCGATCGCGACGGACGCCGCTATCTCGACGGCTTCGGCGGACTCTACTGCGTCAACGTCGGTTACGGGCGCAGCGAGGTCGCCGAGGCCATCGCCGCCCAGGCGCGCCAGCTGGCCTACTACCACGTCTACGCCGGCAACTCGAACGAGCCTTCGATCCGGCTGGCCGACCGGCTCATCCGCCTGGCGCCCCAAGGCATGAGCAAGGTCTACTTCGGTCTCTCCGGTTCGGACGCCAACGAGACCAGCGCCAAGATCGTCTGGTACTACAACAACGTCCTCGGCCGCCCGGCCAAGAAGAAGATCATCGCGCGGCGCCGCGCCTATCACGGTGCCACGGTGCTGGCCGGCAGCCTCACCGGCATCGAGGTCTTCCACAAAGCCTTCGACCTGCCGATCGAGCGCGTCCTGCGCACGACCGCGCCGCACCACTACTGGGAAGCCGCGCCCGGCATAAGCGAAAGCGCCTTCTCCGCGAAGTGCGCTGAGGACCTTGAAGAGCTGATCCAGCGCGAGGGGCCGGAGACGATCGCCGCCTTCATCGGCGAGCCGATGCTGGGGTCGGGCGGCATCGTGCCGCCGCCGGAGGGCTACTGGCAGGCGATCCAGGCCGTGCTCGCGAAGCATGACATCCTGCTGATCGCCGACGAGGTGGTCTGCGGCTTCGGGCGGCTCGGCTCGGACTTCGGCTCGCTGCACTACGGCCTCAAGCCCGACATCATGACCTGCGCGAAGGGCCTGACCAGCGCCTATGCGCCCCTCTCGGCCACCATCGTCGGCGAGCGGGTCTGGCAGGTGCTCGAGCAGGGCTCCGATGCCTTTGGCCCCTTCGCGCACGGCTACACCTACGCGGGGCACCCCATCGGCGCCGCCGCCGCCTTGGCGAACCTCGACATCATCGAGCAGGAGAACCTGGCGGAGAATGCAAGGCGCGTCGGGCAGCGAATCCTCGGCCGTCTGCACGGGGCCCTCGACGGCCATCCGCTGGTCGGCGAGGTCCGCGGCGAAGGCCTGCTCTTCGCGATCGAGGTCGTCGCCGACAAGGCCAAACGCCAGCGCTTCGATCCCACGCTGAAGATCGGCGCGCGGCTTGCCGGTCTGTGCCTGGAGAAGGGGCTGATCGGACGGGCGATGCCGGGGGGCGACATCCTCGGCTTCGCGCCGCCGCTGGTGATCAGCGAAGGCGAAGCGGACGAGCTGGTCGACAGCACCCTGCGGTCGATCGACGAGCTCGCCGCCGCGCTGACCAAGGAAGGCAGCTGGAAGGCCGCCGCCTGAAGCCTGCATTCAGCCGTGGTCGTCGCGCCAGATGCCTTTCTTCTGCACGACGCCCGCGGCATCGAGCAGGGGCTGCAGGTTCAGGAGATCGAACATCGTCTTGCCGGCCGCCAGCTTCTCGCGGAAGCCGGCCTCCTTGTCGACGCGCGCCTGGGCGGCGTTCATCGCCGGCTCGAGGTAGCGCGGCGGGATCACCAGCACGCCGTCGTTGTCGCCGACGATCACGTCGCCCGGATTGACGGTGATTCCGGCCACCACGACCGGCACGTTCGCCGAGCCCGGGCCGCGCTTCTCCGGGTGCGAGGCGGAAATGGAGGTGGAGAAAACCGGGAAGGCGAGCGCGCGGATCGGATCGGTGTCGCGGATGGCGCCGTCGACCACCGCGCCGCCGATGCCCTTGAGCCGCGCGAAGACCGTGACCAGCTCGCCCCAGAGCGCGCCCTGCGCGCTGCCGCCGTTGGTGGCGACGACGATCTGGCCCGGCTTGGCCAGCTTGATCGCCACGTGCAGCATCAGGTTGTCGCCGGGGTAGTTGTAGCAGGTGACCGCCTGGCCGCAGAGCCTGGCACCGTGGAACAGCGGCCGCATCGTAGGCGCCATCAGGCCCTCGCGACCCGCGACGGCGCCGAGCCCCTCGTGCAGGTCGGCCATGGCAAAGCCCTTGGCGCGTTCGAGCAGCGCTGCATCGATGGCGGGGATGTCGGAGTAGACGACGGGCTGCATCGAGCGGCCTCCTACTCGGCGGCCGCCCGCGCGCGGGTGCCGAGCTCCGCCAGTGCCTCCTCGATCTCCCGCTGCGCCTGCAGCAGGCGGGCGCGGTAGCCGTCGAGGTCGTCGAAGGGCTGGGTCTCGACCAGGTCCTCGAGGAAGCTCGCGGCGCGCCAGGCCTTGTGGCGCAGGTACTCGGCCTTGACGCTGGGCGAGTTCCAGTTGCGCACCTCGCGCCAGTTGGTGACGTCGGGATGGTCGAGGTCGAGCGCGATGAAGCCCGGCACGAAGACGCTGCGCACCGCCGGCCGCTTCAGCGGCTCGCCCCGATGCAGCACCATGTTGCCCTGCATGAAGGCGCCGTAGCCGGCCTTCCTGTAGGTCATCGTGTGGATGCGCTCGGCCGGCAGGCTGCCGAGCTTGCCGACCGAGGTGCGGATCTCGTGCTCGGCCACCCCGCAGATCCGCGCGACCTCCTCGAGCGTGCCCTGGAAGTACTGGAAGCCGCCGCCGTTGCCGTCGTCCGGGTCGCTCACCATGATCACGCAGTCGAAGCCGAGCGAGTCCATGTGCCAGCCCTGGTTCGTCTTCTCCGCCTGCGGCGGCGCGTAGATGAAGCTGGCACCCAGCGTCGGCATGGTGTGCGGGCCGAGCGGCGTGCCGGCGATCTCCGAGACGAAGGCAAGCAGGTCCGGGCTCTGCGAGAGATCGCGCGCGAACCTGGAGCTGTAGGCCGAGCCGCGCGGCTTCACGTAGGCCGCCTCAGGGTTGCCCTCGGTCTTCTGCTCCTGCCGCCGGAACTGCTCGCCGACCTCGCGCAGCGCGGCCACGCCCTCGTCGGTCAGGATGCGGAAGGCCGAGGAAATGGCGACCTGCGAGGGGCAGCGGGCGCGCGTCTCGGCGTCATAGCCGAACTCCTCGAGCGTGATGATGCGGTCGGGCTTCTCCAGCGCGAGGTGCCGCGCCGGCACAAACTCCGGCTCCCGGACGAGGCGGATGTAGCTCTCGGGAATGCGGTTGGGAAAGGCGATGGCTTTGGCGATCATCGTCCGGCTCCTGTCGCGGCGCTGCCTGCCGAAATAGGTTGAGCCAGGGCTTCCCCGCTGTCCATGCTGGCAGGCGCACCTCGCATTCGGGAGAGCCGCCATGAGCCAAGGCGCGACGAAGATCACCCAGCTGGCCAGGGAAGAAGGGGCCGCCTGGCAGGCCCGCTGCGATCTCGCCGCCGCCTATCGCATCGCCGCGCTCTACGGTTGGGCCAACATCACCTACAACCACATTTCGCTGCGCGTGCCGGGCCAGCCGCGGCACTTCTTCGTCAAACGCAACGACATGATGTTCGACGAGGTGACGGCCTCGTCGTTGCTGACCCTCGACCTCGATGGGGCGCCGGTCGGCGAGGACCGGAACGTCAATGCCGCGGGCTTCACCATCCACAGCGCCGTGCTGCGCGCGCGGCCGGATGTGAACTGCGTCGTGCACGTGCACACGCCCGCCGGCATGGCCATGTCGGCACGCAGGAGCGGTCTCCTGCCGGCGCACCAGGGGGCGCTGCTGTTCTACAACCGCCTGGCCTATCACGACTACGAGGGCCTCTCGGATGCGCTGGCCGAGCGCGAGCGCCTGGCGCGCGACCTGGGACCGCACAAGGCGATGATCCTGCGCAACCACGGGCTCTTGACCTGCGCCGCCACGCCGGCCCTGGCCCTGATCCTGATGAAGTACCTGATCGACGACTGCGAGACCCAGCTGCTGCTGGAAGCCTCGGGCGGCGCCTTGCACCTGCCTTCGCCGGAGCTTTGCGAGCGCGCCGCGCAGCAGTGGGAGGAGTATCTGAGACCCGGCCAGGACGCCGAGTGGGGCGCTCTGCTGCGCTGGCTCGAACGCAAGGGGGCGGGCGGCTACGACAGCTAGCACCGTCTCGGCCTGGCGATGAGCGAAGACCTCCTGGAGCGGCGCCGCGCGGCAGCCCGAGAAAGAGAGCAGGGCGGCGCGGAGCCGGCGGGCGACCTGCCGCGCTCCGCGCGAGTCGTCGTCATCGGCGGCGGCGTGGTGGGATGCAGCCTGCTCTACCACCTGGCGAAGCGCGGCTGGCGCGACTGCCTGCTGCTGGAGGCGAAGGAACTCACCTCCGGCTCCACCTGGCACGCCGCCGGCAACTGCCCGAACTTCTCCGGCAGCTGGAGCATCATGAAGCTGCAGCACTACTCGACGCAGCTCTACGCCTCGCTCGCGGCCGAGGTCGACTATCCGATCACCTACCACCGCACCGGCGCGATCCGCCTGGCGCAGCACCGCGAGCGCATGCTCGAGTTCGAGCACGTGACCGACATGGCCCAGCACCAGGGCATAGCCTTCGAGATGCTGACGCCGGCCGAGATCCGCGAGCGCTACCCGCTGATCGAGACCGCAGGCTTGGTGGGCGGACAGTGGGATCCGGGGGACGGCGACATCGATCCGGCGCAGCTGACGCAAGCGCTGGCGAAGGGCGCGCGGGCGCTCGGCGCCGCCATCCGGCGCTTCTGCAAGGTCACCGGACTGCGCCGGGAGATCGGCGGCTGGGTCGTCGAGACGGCCCGCGGCGCGGTGCGGGCGGAGATCGTGGTCAACGCCGCCGGCTACCGCGCTGCCGAGGTGGGTGCGATGGCGGGCCGCGACATCCCCTGCGTCAGCCTCTCGCACCAGTACCTCGTGACCGAGCCGGTGCCCGAGTTGGCGCGCCTGGCGGGCAAGCTGCCGCTGCTGCGCGATCCCGACGACAGCTACTACCTGCGCCAGGAGGGCGGCGGCCTGCTGCTGGGTCCCTACGAGCGGCAGCCCAGGGCGCACTGGGTGGACGAACCCGTCCCGGAGGATTTCTCCTTCCAGCTCTTCGCCGACGACCTCGACCGGCTGACGCCGAACATCGAGGCGGCGATCCGCCGCGTGCCGGCGCTGGGCACCGCCGGCATCAAGCGGGTCGTGAATGGCCCCATCCCCTACACGCCGGACGGCAACCCGCTGATCGGGCCGGCCCCGGGGCTGACGAACTTCTTCGAGTGCTGCGTCTTCTCCTTCGGCATCGTGCAGGCCGGCGGCGCCGGCAAGGCCTGCGCCGAATGGATCGTCGACGGCGCGCCCTCCTGGGACCTCTGGTCGCTCGATCCGCGCCGCTTCACCGGCCACGCGACCAAGGCCTACACGACGGTCAAGGCCCTGGAGCTCTATGCCAACGAGTACGCGATCGGCTTTCCCTTCGAGGAGCGGCCGGCAGGACGACCGGCGAAGACCTCACCGCTCTATCACCGGCTGCGCGCGGAGGGCGCCCAGTTCGGCGCGCGGAACGGATGGGAGCGCGCCACCTGGTTCCCGCGCGCCGGCGAGCCTGTCGAGCACCCGCACTCGCTCACCGGCCCCGGTTTCCGCGACGCCATCGCCGCGGAGTGCCGCAGGGTGGCCGAAGCCGTCGGTATCGTCGACCTGCCGGGCTTCAGCAAATTCCGGCTGCGCGGTGGGGCGGTGCAGAGCTTCCTCGACCGGCTGATCGCCGGCCGGCTGCCTTTGGTGGGCCGCACGACGCTCGCCTATGTCTGTACGGCAAAGGGCGGCCTCCTCAGCGAGTTCACGATCACGGCGCTGGCGCCGGACGACTACCTGCTGATCGGCGCGGGCAGCGCCGAGTGGCACGATCTCGATGTCCTGCGCCACGCGGTGCAGCCGGGCGAGGACCTCACCATCGCCAACGTCACGGCGCGGTTCGGCACCCTGCTGGTGACCGGCCCCGAAGCCCGTGCACTGCTGTCGAAGGTGACGGCTGCCGACCTCTCTTCGGCCGCCTTTCCCTGGCTCGGGGCCCGCCGCATCGAAATCGGTTCGGCCAAGGCGATCGCGTTGCGTGTCTCCTACGTGGGCGAGCTCGGCTGGGAGCTGCACCTGCCGGTGGAGCAGCTTGCCGGCGTCTACGAGGCGCTCTGGAGCTGCGGCCGCGACCACGGTCTCGGCAACGTCGGCATCTACGCGGTCGACGCGCTCCGGCTGGAGAAGGCCTACCGCTCCTGGAAGCAGGACCTCGAGATCGGCTATTCGCCACTGGCGGCGGGCCTCGGCCGCTTCGTCGATCTCGGCAAGGCGGCCTTCGCCGGCCGCGAGGCCCTGGTCCGCGAAGCGGAGCAGGGGACGGCGCAGCAGTTCGTCGGCCTGACGATCGACGAGCCCGGCGCCTACCTGATGCCGCTGGCCTCGGTCTTCGCTGCTGGCAAGCGGGCGGGCATCGTGACCTCGGCCGGCGTGGGCCACCGTGTCGGCAGCTCCCTCGCCTTGGCCTATGTCGCGCGCGAGCATGCACAGGAGGGTGCGCGGCTCGAGGTCATGCACTTCGGCAAGCGCTTGGGCGCCGCGGTGACGTTGCAGCCGTTCTACGACCCGGCGAACGAGCGGCTGAGAGCGTAGCGGACCGCGCCGGCGTCGCTGGTCTAGATGTGCAGCGCGTGCCCCAGCGCCTTGAGCGCGGCTTCGGGGAAGGCCTCGCCCAGCGTCGGGTGCGCGTGGATCGTGCCGGCGATGTCCTCCAGCCGCGCGCCCATCTCGATGGCCAGCCCGAAGGC
>DATEDK010000222.1:0-4597 GCA_035281685.1 Kiloniellales bacterium
CAGCGCCTTCCACGGCCGGCGCACGGTGTCGTCGACGGCCGTGCCCTCGTAGCCGCAGTGCACCATGCAGTCGGCGCACTTCTCGTAGTTGCCGGTGCCGTAGGAGGGCCAGTCGGTCTGCTCCATCAGCTCCCTGAACGACTGCGCGTAGCCCTCGTTCAGGAGGTAGCAGGGGCGTTGCCAGCCGAAGACGTTGCGCGTCGGGTTGGACCAGGGCGTGCAGTGGTATTCCTGGTTGCCGGCGAGGAAGTCGAGGAACAGCGAGGACTGGATGAACTGCCAGCCCTTCTTCCCCTGGGCCTTGCTCTCCTTGCCGAGGCGGAAGACGTCGCGGAACAGGTTCTTCGTGGTCTGCCGGTTCAGGAAGTGCGCCTGGTCGGGCGCGCGCTCGTAGGCGTAGCCCGGCGAGATCGTCACGCCCTCGATGCCGAGCGTGGACATCTCGTCCATGAAGCCCGCGACGCGGTCCGCCTTGGCGTTGTTGAAGAGCGTGCAGTTGACGCTGACGCGGAAGCCCTTGGCCTTGGCCGCCTTGATCGCCGCGACGGCGCGCCGGTAGACGCCCGGCTGGTTGACCGCGCGGTCGTGCTCGGGCTCGAGGCCGTCGAGGTGGACCGAGAAGTTGAAGTACTTCGAGGGCTTGAACTCATCGAGCCGGCGCTCGAGCAGGAGCGCGTTCGTGCAGAGGATGACGAACTTCTTGCGCTTCACCAGCTCGGCCACGATCTGCGGCATCTCGCGGTGGATCAGCGGCTCCCCACCGGGGATCGAGATGATCGGCGCGCCGCACTCCTCGGCGGCCTGCACGCACTCCTCGACGGAGAGGCGGCGATCCAGAATCTCCTTGGGGTAGTCGATCTTGCCGCAGCCCGGGCAGGCCAGGTTGCAGCGGAACAGCGGCTCCAGCATCAGGACGAGCGGGTAGCGGCGCCGGCCGAGCAGACGCTGCTTCAGGATGTAGGCTCCGACGCGGAGCTGCTGGGTCAGGGGAACTGGCATTGGACGCGTCTTATCCCTCTCCGGCTTCGCCGGTCCCAATTTTAGGCCGGGCGGCGCACTTCCCCCTGATCGACTGTTATATGTCGCAGCCCCGCCGCCTTGCCGCGGCGGACCTGTTGGCCCACGTAGGCAGACTGGTGCCACGGCATCGGGGTGCCTGTCAAAGTGGCAAAGGAGCGCGCTGGCATGAAGTTCCGTCTGACAACCCTGATCCTGGCGGCCTTCCTGACGCTGCCCGTGGCCACTTGGGCCGGTCCGACGCCCGAGGCCACGGTTGACACCCTCAATGCCGGCCTGCTCGATGCCATGAGCCAGCCGGAAGCCAGCTACCAGGCGCGCTTCGACCGTCTCGACCCGCTGATGCAGGCGGCCTTCGACTACGACCACATGGCCCAGGTTGCGATCGGCAAGTACTGGGGCGGGCTCAGCGACGCCGAGCGCCAGCGCTACCTCGACCTTTTCACCAAGGTCTCGGTCGCCGCGGCCGCGACCCGCTTTCGCGAGAAGCCCGGCGTCAGCTTCGAGACCACCGGCACGCGTCCGGGGCCGCAGGGCACGACCCTGGTCGACACCACGCTCAAGGTCGGCGGGGGCGAGCCACGGACGATCACCTATCTGCTGCGTGACAGCGGCGGCGACTGGCGGGCGATCGACGTGTACTACGAAGGCACGGTCAGCGAGCTCGCCACCAAGCGCTCGGAATACACCTCGGTCATCAAGATGCAGGGGGTCGAGGCCCTGCTCGCGGCCATGGAGAAGAAGCTGGCGGACTACGCCAAGGAATAGGGCGGCCCGGGCCCCGGCCGGGCCGCCCGCCGGACTCAGTGCTTGCTGACCACCACCTCGAGGTATTCGCTCGGCACGACGAGGCCCCGGCCGCGGCCGGCATCGAGGCTGCGCAGCAGCGCGATCAGGTCGGCCTCCAGCGCGCCACCCTTCTCGCCGAGCGCGGCGAAGGCCTTCAGCACAGGGCCGTACCAGGTGCGGAACACCTCGACGAAGTGCTGCGGCGAGCGGTAGCGGAAGGCGAAGTTGCGCCGCGTCGTGGCGATCGTCGTACCGGGAAAGAGCTCGCGCAGGTGCGCATCGGTGCCCCAGAGCGACGGCGACTTGGCGCCCGCCGGCGGCGGCAGATGGCGGCCGAGCGTCTTGAACAGCTGGCCGATGAAACCTTCGGGCGTCCAGTTCGCCAGGCCGATGCGGCCGCCGGAGCGGCAGACGCGCAGCATCTCGGTCGCCGCCTTCGCATGGTCGGGCGTGAACATCACGCCGAAGGTCGAAAGCACGGCATCGAAGGTGCCGTCGGCGAAGGGCAGGGCCTCGGCATCGGCGGTCTGGAAGATCACCTGCAGGCCTTCGGCCCTGGCGCGCTCGGCACCGCGCTCCAGCAGGGCCGGCACGTAATCGGTCGAGGTGACGCGGGCGCCGCGGCGGGCGGCGGCCAGGGTGGCATTGCCGTTGCCGGCGGCGACGTCCAGGACCTGCTGGTCCCAGTTGATGTCGCAGGCCTCGGCCAGCTGTTCGCCGACCAGCTGCAGCGTGGTGCCGACGACGGCGTAGTCGCCGCTGGCCCAGGCACTCTGCTGCTTGGCCTTGAGCGCGTTCAGGTCGAGGGGCATGGGAGCGTTCATGGGACGTTTCCTTGGGGGTGAGTTTGGACGCGCGACACTACGCGCAGTCGCCTCGCCCGCCTGTGAAGCAGCACACAGCTTGGCCAGATTGGGGAGAGCAGGGGTGACAGTCGCGGAGGTCTCCGATGCCGGTCCGCTGAAGCGCAGCCTCGGGCTGTGGCTGACCACGCTCTACGGCCTCGGCACGACGATCGGCGCCGGCATCTACGTACTGGTCGGCACGGTCGCGGGCGAAGCCGGCCGCCTCGCGCCCTGGTCCTTCGTCGTCTCGGCGGTGATTGCCGGGCTTGCCGCCGCCTGCTTCGCCGAGCTTGCCAAGCGCCACCCGAAGAGCGCCGGCGAGGCGCACTACGTCCTGGTCGCCTTCGACCGGCACTGGCTCAGCCTGGTCGTGGGCGGACTGGTCGTGCTGACCGCCATCGCCTCGGCGGGCACCATCGCGCGCGGGGCCGCCGGCTACCTCGGGCTCTACATCCCGCTGCCCGAGTGGGCGCTGATCGCGCTGACCGTGGCGCTGCTCGCCGCCCTCTGCGCCTGGGGCATCAAGGAATCGGCGCGCTTCGCCGGCGCCATCACGCTGATCGAGGTGAGCGGCATCCTGCTGGTGATCGGCGCCGGCTTCTTCGCCGAGGCCGAGATTGATCCCGCCGCCCTGCTGCCCGGCAGCCTCGCCGACCTGCCGCCGATCCTGGCCGGCACGCTGATCGCCTTCTTCGCCTTCGTCGGCTTCGAGCACATGGTGAACGTCGCCGAGGAGGTGCGCGAGCCGGAGCGCGTGCTGCCGCGCGCGATCCTGCTGACCCTGCTCATCACCACCGCGCTCTACGTGCTGCTGGCGGCGGTGGCGGTGAGCGTGATCGCGCCGCAAATGCTGGCGGGCAGCGAAGCGCCGCTGGCGTTGATCTGGGAGAAGGCCGGCGGCGCCGGCTGGATACTGGCCGCGATCGGCACCTTCGCCACGCTGAACGGCCTGCTTGCGATGATGATCCTCGGCTCGCGCGTGCTCTTCGGCCTCGCCCGGCAGGGCAGCCTGCCCGAAGTGCTCGGCCGCGTGCACGAGAGGCGGCGCACGCCGCTGCTGGCGACCGCCATCATTGCCGCCGCCGTCCTGCTAGGTGCGCTCGCGCTGCCGATCGCCCAGCTCGCCGAGATCTCCTCGCTCTTCACCCTGGTGGTGTTCTCCGCCGTCGCCGCTGCGCTCCTCAAGGTGCTGGCCGACGAGGGGAAGCCCTGGAGCCACCGCATGGTGCCGCTTCTGGCGCTGAGTGCGATCCTCGCCTTCCTCGGCTATGACCTGGCGCGGCGTCTAGGCGGTTAGCGCGGCGATGGCTCGCTCGGCGAGCTCGTCCAGCGGCGCCGCCGCGTCGAGGCGCAGCCAGGCGGTTTCCGCTTCGCCGTTCGCCGCCTGGCGGCGCACGACCTCGACCGTCGCATCGGAGGCGTCGGCCAGCCGTGCGCGGATGCGTTCCTCCAGCACAGGCAGTGGCGCGCTCAGCCAATAGCCCTGGAAAGCGACACCCGCCTCCGTCGCGATCCGCTCCACTGCCTGCTGCGAGGCGGGCGAGCCGTGCACCGCGTCCAGCAGGACGCTGTGGCCGGCGGCGAGCGCGGTCCTGGCCTGCCGAACCATGGTAGCTGCAACCCGCTCGTGCCACTGCGGCGTATAGGCATCGAGCGGCAGGCGGATTTCCGGCGGCACGCCGAAGAGGCGCTTGCGCACGACGTCGCTGCGGATCAGCAAGGCGCCCGGCGCGGCGCCGACCCCGGGTGCGAGACGCCGCGCCAGGCTGGTCTTGCCCGAGCCGGAAAAGCCGCCCACCGCCAGGAGACGCGGCGGCGGCGGCGCGAGATAGTCGAGCGCGCGGCGCGCGTAGTCTTCGGCCTCGCGCAGCAGAGCCTCGCGCCGGGCCGGCACCTCGGCCGCGCCCAGCGCCGCCACCTTCGCGCGGACGCCGGCGCGCACGGAC
>DATEDK010000223.1:0-2582 GCA_035281685.1 Kiloniellales bacterium
CTCGAAGAGCGCGACCTGGGCGTTGCGCGTGCGCGGGCTCAAGGCGCCCAGCACCACGGCGGTGCCGCCCCGCTGCCGGCGCAGCATCTCGGCCAGCGCGTAAACCTCGCCGGCGGAGAAGGCGATGATCGCCGAGCGCGGCGGCAGGCGCACCAGCTTGCGCGCCCCGCTGTGGGTCAAGGTCGAGAAACGCGGCCGCTCCAGCACCTCGGCCTGCGGCAGGATCTTCTTCAGGAGCGGGCGCACGGTGGGCGCGCCCAGGAACAGCGTCTCCTCGACGCCGCGGGCATAGAGCAGCCGGTCGGTGAAGACGTGGCCGCGCTCGGGGTCGCCCGCGAGCTGGATCTCGTCGACCGCCATGAAGGCGGCCGGGCGGTCCAGCGGCATGGCCTCGACCGTGCAGCAGAGCCAGCGCGCGCCCGGCGGCACGATCTTCTCCTCGCCGGTGATGAGACCGACCTGGTGCGCGCCTTTCAGCCGCGCGATCCGGTCGTAGTTCTCGCGGGCGAGCAGTCGCAGCGGGAAGCCGATGATGCCGCTCGCATGGGCCAGCATCCGCTCGATGGCGTAGTGCGTCTTGCCGGTGTTGGTCGGTCCCAGGACGGCGAGCAGTCGGCCGTTATGCGCGGTCGGCATGGTGCTCTTCCTGCTGGCCCGCCGCATCCCCGAGGGGGCTCCGGAGGCCGACGCGGCGCGGGCTTGCGATGAGTTTCGCCATATCACATATCTCCGCGCGGATATAGGGAGGAGGACGCCCCCGCACCATGGTGGAAGCCAGCAAGACGGAAACCCGCCGGTTCGATGCCGACGTGGCGCGGCTGATCAGTATCGTCACCCACTCGCTCTACTCCAACCGGGACATCTTCCTGCGCGAGCTGATCGCCAACGCGGCCGACGCCTGCGAGAAGCGACGGTACCTGGCGCAGGCGGACCAGCGGCTGCTGCCCGAGGAGGGCTTCGGCATCGAGGTCGCCATCGACGCCAAGGCCGGCCAGCTCGCCGTTGCCGACAACGGCGTCGGGATGTCGCACCAGGAGCTGATCGACAACCTCGGCACCATCGCCGCCTCGGGCACCGTGCGCTTCCTGGAGCAGGTCGCCGCCGGCCAGGCTGCGCCCACCCAGATCGGCCAGTTCGGCGTCGGCTTCTACTCCGCCTTCATGGTGGCCGACCGGGTGACCGTGGAGACGCGCCGGGCCGGCGGCGAGGAGCCGGGCTGGCGCTGGCAATCGACCGGCGGCGAGGACTACGAGATCGAGCCGCTGCCCCGGCCGATGGCGCCCGGCACGCGGGTGGTGCTGCACCTGAAGAGGGACGCGCGCGAATACCTCGAGCCGAGCCGCCTGGAGAGCCTGGTGAAGCAGTGGTGCGACCACATCGCGCTGCCGATCCGGCTCGCCGAGGGCAGGAAGGAACCGGGCGAGCCGCTGAACCGCGCTTCCGCGCTCTGGTCGCGGCCGAAGAGCGAGATCACCGACGAGCAGGCGGCCGCCTTCTACCACGACATCGCGCACGCCTTCGACAAGCCCTGGCGCTGGCTGCACGTGAAGGCCGAGGGCGCGATCGAGTGGACGGCGCTGCTGTTCATTCCCTCCGAGCGGCCCTTCGCGCTGTTCCATCCCGACCGCAAGGCGGATCTGCGCCTCTACGTGAAGCGCGTGTTCATCACCGATGGATGCAAGGAGCTGCTGCCGGCCTGGTTGCGCTTCGTGAAGGGTGTGGTCGACAGCGAGGACCTGCCGCTCAACGTCAGCCGCGAGCTCCTGCAGGCCAATCCGCTGCTGGCGAAGATCCGCGCCGGCGTGGTGAAGCGCGTGCTGGCCGATCTCGGCAAGGCGGCCGAGGAGGACAAGGAAGGCTTCGAGACGTTCTGGGATGCCTTCGGCCCCGTGCTGAAGGAAGGGCTCTACGAGGACGCCGGCAGCCGCGAGGCGCTCCTGGGTCTGGTGCGCCTGAGGTCCACCAAGGCCGACGGCTGGACGACGCTCGCCGACTACGTCGCGCGCATGCAGCCGGGGCAGGAAGCGATCTATACGGCGACCGGCGAGAACCTCGAACGGCTGAAGCAGTCGCCGCACCTCGAAGGCTTCCGCGCGCGCGGTCTCGAGGTGTTGCTGCTGACCGATCCGGTCGATGAGTTCTGGCTGCCGGCGGTGGCGGAGTACCAGGGCAAGGCCTTCCGCTCGGTGACCAAGGGGCAGGCCGACCTGGAGCGCTTTGCCAGCGAAAGCAAAGGCGGCGAGGCGAAGTCGGCGGAAGACGCGCCCGACCTCGGCCGCCTGCTCGCCTTTCTCAAGTTGACGCTGGCCAAAGCGGTGAAGGACGTGCGGTCCTCGACCCGTCTGGCCGACAGCCCGGTCTGCCTGGTCGCTGCCGAAGGCGATCTCGACCTCAACCTCGAGCGGCTGCTGCACGCGCACGGCCAGATCGAGAAGCAGTCTCCGCGCATCCTCGAGGTGAACCCGCGCCACAAGGTGATCCACGCGCTCTCGCAGCGGCTGCAGCAGGGCCAGGGCGAGGCGGTCGAGGACGTCGCCTGGCTGCTGTTCGAGGAAGCGCGCCTGGTCGAGGGCGAGAACCTG
>DATEDK010000224.1:0-5562 GCA_035281685.1 Kiloniellales bacterium
GAGCCGGCAGGCGGCCCGGGCATCGCGCTCCTGCTGGACAAGCCGGGCCCTCTCGCTGCCCTGGCCAGCGCGCTGGCGCTGGCCGAGCGTGCGCTGCCGGAGCGCGAGCCGCACGCTGCCGTCTATGAGGGCCTGCTGGCGCTGATCGGGGCGCTGGCGGCAGAGCACTGGGGCGAGGCAACGGTGGTCTGGGAGCTGGCCCTCCTGCGCGACCTCGGCTTCGGCCTCGATCTCTCCGCCTGTGCGGCCACAGGTCGCAACGACGAGCTCGCCTACGTCAGCCCGAAGTCTGGGCGGGCCGTATCGCTCTCGGCCGGCGAAGCCTGGCGCGAGCGCCTGCTGCCGCTGCCGGCCTTCCTGGTGGGCGGCGAGGGCGGCGGCGAGGCGGCGGTGCGCGAGGGCCTGCGGCTCACCGGCTTTTTCCTCGAGCGCGATGTCTTCGGGCCGCACCATCAGCCCTTGCCGCCGGCGCGCGAGCGGCTCTATGCACGTTTCGCAGGCCTCGCGGCCCGCACTTCTTCCACCACTGCGGAGCCGCGATGAGCGTGCAGAAGCATCTTTGCGTCATCGGCGCCGGCGTTGTCGGTACCGCGACGGCCCTCAACCTGCTGCGCGACGGCCATCGCGTGACCATGATCGACCGCGGTCCGCCCGGCGAGGCTACGTCCTTCGGCAACGCCGCGGTCATCGAGCCGCACGGTGTCATCCCCGTGCCGCGGCCGGGCGTGCTGTGGCGCGTGCCGGGCTACCTGATGAACCCGCGCGGGCCGCTGGCCATCCGCTGGGCCTACTTGCCGCGGCTGACGCCGTGGCTGGCGCGCTTCGTGTGGAACAGCCGGCCTGCGAAGGTGAAGCGCTCGACCGAGGCGCTCGACAAGCTGCTGCGACCGGTGATCGAGCTTTGGCGCGAGCTGCTCGCCTCGATCGGCGCCGAAGACATGATCCACGAGCGCGGCTGGCTCGCCGTTGCCGAGACCGGACCGGTGTGGCGCGAATACCAGAGGCAGATCGAAGTTCACCGCCGCTACGGCGCGCCGCCGATCGTCCTGAAGCCCGAGGAGATTCGGCAGCACGAGCCATCGCTGGCGCCGCTCAACTTCGCGGGCGCCGCCTTCTATCCAAAGGTCGCGCACGTGGTCAGCCCCTTGCGCATAGTGCAGGTGGTCGCGGGCGCGGCACAGAGGGAAGGCGCCGCGCTGGTGCGCGACGAAATCCTCGGCTTCGAGCAACGCGACGGAAAGGTGGTCTCGCTGAAGGGGCGCGAAAGCAGTTATCCCTGCGACGGCGTGGTGCTGACCGGCGGCGCCTGGTCGCGCGGACTGGCCGCTGCCCTGGGCGCGCGCATCCCGCTCGATACCGAGCGCGGCTATCACGTGATGCTGCCCAATGCCGGCGTCGAGCCGCGCCAGCCGGTGCTGTCGCTCGAGGGCGGCTACGTCGCCACGCCGCTGGAGCACGGCCTGCGCGTTGCCGGTACCGATGAGCTGGGTGGCCTGAAGCTGGCGCCGAACTGGCAACGTGCCCAGGTCCTGCTGGACGCGGCCAAGCGCTGGTTCCCGCAGGTCAACACCGAGGGCGCGACGCGCTGGATGGGCTTCCGGCCGTCGCTGCCGGACTCCGTCCCGGTGATCTCGGCCGCGCCCTCGGCCAGCAACGCCTGGTTGGGCTTCGGTCACGGCCACCTCGGCCTCACCATGGGCGCGCGCACCGGCCAGCTGATCGCGGCGCTGGTCGCAGGCCGCGATCCGGGCATCGACATGAAGCCCTATCGCGCCGACCGGTTCTGAGGCTCAGGCCGGCGGCACCCAGGCGGGCGTCAGCACGGCAGCGAGCCGGTGCTTGCCCCGCTCCAGGGCGACCATGCTCACCGGTTTCTGCGGCACCTGCTGGCCCGGCGCGTAGGAGATGCGACCGGTGATCCCAGAGTAGCCGTCGACGCGGGCAAGGGCGGCCAGCACCGCCCGCGGCTCCGTGCTGCCGGCCTGCGTGATGGCCTCGGCCAGCAGGCCGATGGCGTCGTAACCCAGCGCGGCATAGGCGTCGATCCGGCCGTAGCCATAGGTCATCCAGTAGCGCGACATGAAGTCGAGCACCGGCGGCGCCGGGTTGTCGCCCAGATAGACGTGGGTCGAGTAGTAGATGCCCGTCGCTTCCGTGCCGACCTGCTCCAGCAGCAGCGGCGTGTCGTAGCCGTCGCCGCCGACGATCGGCAGGCTCAGACCCAGAGCGCGCAGGCGCGCGATGAGGGCGCCGGCTTCCTCGGGGAGTGCCGCAAGATAGATCGCATCGGCCGGTGGCGCCGCCGCCATGACCTCGGTGACGGCGGCGAGGGCTTGCCCGTCGCTCGAACCGTAGGTCGCGCTGAGGCCGACCGTGCCGCCACCCTGCTCGTGCGCAGCGACGAAGTAGCGCGCAAGCAGCCGCGTGTATTCGGCGCTCTCGTTGTGGAGCACGTGCACGCGCTTCGCGCCGAGCGTTCCCGCCAGGAACTCGGCGCCAGCGGCTGCCTGCACGTTGTCGGCGAAGCAGGCAAGGTAGAGCGTCGGGCCGATCTGCTGCGGCAACAGCGGCGAGGTCGCTCCGGGTGTCAGGAACGGCAGCCCGCGCGCGGCGACATAGGGTCCGAGCGCAAGCACGAAGTCGCTGTCGCCGAAGCCGACGACGGCACTCACGTTCTCCTGGTCCAGCAGTTCGGCGGCGATCGCGGGCGCGCGGGTCCGGTCGCTCGCCATGTCGGTGACGACGAGGTGCAGCGGTGCTCCGAGAACGCCGCCGGCATCGTTGATCTCGCGCACCTTCAGGGCCTCGCCGTTCGCCATCGAGGTGCCCAGGGCGGCGAAGGCGCCGGTGAAATTGCCGGGTGCGCCGATCTTGATGGGGGCCCCGGCCGCCCCTGACCGCGACGTCAGGACCGCGGCGGCGGCCAGCAGGCACTGCCCGAGAAAAGCTCGTCTGGTCCTGCGCATCGTGCGAGCCTAGGTCAGGACGGCAGCAGCGCAAACCGTAAGAGCGCCTTTGGTGCCATTGACAGGGATGCGGCCCTGCGGATGGCTTGCGGCATGACGCTCAGCATCGCCATCGCCGATCGCGGCGGGCTCGACACCATGGTCGGCTGGGCCGCCAGGGAAGGCTGGAATCCGGGGCTCGACGACGCCGCGCCCTTCTTCGCTGCCGACCCCGGGGGCTTTCTCATCGGCCGCATCGACGGCGAGCCGGTCGCCTCCATCTCGGTGGTGCGCACCGGCAGCGACTTTGCCTTTCTCGGCTTCTACATCTGCCGGCCCGAGTGGCGCGGGCGGGGGCACGGCTGGGCGATCTGGCAGGCCGGCATGGCGCGCCTCGACGGCCGCACCGTCGGCCTCGACGGCGTGGTGGCGCAGCAGGACAACTACCGCAAGTCCGGCTACGTGCTGGCGCACCGGAACATCCGCCATGGCGGCCTGACCAGCATGGCAGCGCCGCAGGATCGGCGCCTGGTGCCGCTGAGCTCCGTGCCCTACGCGCAGGTGGCGGCCTACGACGCGGCCTGCTTCGGCCGGCCGCGCGACGCTTTCCTTCGCAGCTGGCTGGCGGGCGGCAGTCGGCGCGGCCTTGCGGTCGTCGATGGTGGCCTGCGCGGCTTCGGCGTGGTGCGGCCCTGCGGCAAGGGCCACAAGATCGGCCCGCTCTTCGCCGACGACGAGACGAGCGCGGAGCTGCTGTTCCAGGGTCTGGCCGCGACGGTGCCCGGCGAGGAGCTCTTCCTGGACACGCCCGAGCCGAACGCCGCGGCCGTGGCGCTGGCGCGCCGCCACGGCCTCGCACCGGTCTTCGAGACCGCGCGGATGTACCGCGGCGCCGACCCAAGGTTGCCGCTGCCCCGGATCTTCGGCATCACCAGCTTCGAGCTGGGGTAAGGGTCGACACCCCAATAGGTTGCGTTCCTGGGGCTTGCCGGCCCACAGCCAGTGGTGAGACAAGGGTCCCATGGCCCGCAACACCGCCCCGCGTCCGAGCGGCGAGATCGTCGAGGTGCGCCTGACCCAGGCGCTCTCGGAGCGCTACCTGAACTACGCGCTCTCCACGATCATGAGCCGCTCGCTGCCGGACCTGCGCGACGGTCTGAAGCCGGTGCATCGGCGCCTGATCTACGCCATGCAGCAGCTCCGGCTCGACCCGACGACCGGGTTCAAGAAATCGGCACGCGTGGTCGGCGACGTCATCGGCAAGTTTCACCCGCACGGCGAGACGGCGATCTACGACGCGCTGGTGCGCCTGGCGCAGGATTTCTCGCTCCGCTACCCGCTGATCGATGGCCAGGGCAACTTCGGCAACATCGACGGCGATAATGCCGCGGCCATGCGCTACACCGAGGCGCGGCTGACGCCCGTCGCCATGCTGCTGCTGGAGGGCATCGAGGAGAACGCCGTCGACTTCCGCCCGACTTACGACGGCGAGGCGGAAGAACCGGTCGTGCTGCCGGGCGCCTTCCCCAACCTGCTGGCGAACGGCGCGCAGGGCATCGCGGTCGGCATGGCGACCTCGATCCCGCCGCACAACGCGGCCGAGCTCTGCGATGCGCTCCTGCATCTGATCAAGGCTCCGAACGCCACCTTCGACAAGCTGGTCGAGCTGGTGCCCGGCCCCGACTTCCCGGCGGGCGGCGTGCTGGTCGAGGAGCCGGCCGCGATCCTCGAGGCCTACAAGACCGGCCGCGGCTCCTTCCGCCTGCGCGCGCGCTACGAGGTCGAGCGCCTGAAGGGCGGCGGCTGGCAGGCGGTGGTGACCGAGATGCCCTATCAGGTCCCCAAGGCCAAGCTGGTCGAGCGCATCGCCGAGCTCCTGGAGCAGAAGAAGCTCGTCCTGCTGGAGGACGTTCGCGACGAGTCGGCCGAGACCACGCGCCTCGTACTGGTGCCGAAGAGCCGCAACGTCGATCCCGAGGTGCTGATGGAGCAGCTCTTCCGGCAGACCGAGCTGGAAGTGCGCGTGCCCCTCAACCTCAACGTGCTCGATGCCGACAACGTACCGCGCGTGATGAACTTGCGCGAGGCGCTGCGCGGCTGGCTCCTGCACCGCCAGGTCGTGCTGCGGCGGCGCACGACGCACCGCCTGGAGGCGATCGCGCGGCGGCTGGAGATCCTGGCCGGCTATCTCATCGCCTACCTCAACCTCGACGAGGTGATCCGCATCATCCGCGAGGCGGAGGAGCCGAAGCCGGCGCTGATGAAGCGCTTCAAGCTGAACGACACCCAGGCCGAGGCGATCCTCAACATGCGCCTGCGCGCGCTGCGCAAGCTCGAGGAGCTGGAGATCAAGGGCGAGCACAAGGCGCTCTCGGCCGAGCAGAAGGACCTGAAGGCGCTGCTGAAGGACGAGGGCAAGCAGTGGCAGAAGATTGCCGAGGAGGTTCGTCGCGTGCGCGAGCTCTTCGGGCCGAAGACCGAGCTCGGGCGCCGCCGCACGACGATCGCCGGTCCGCCGGCCGCCGTGGTCGTACCGCTGGAAGCCGTGGTCGAGCGCGAGCCGGTCACCGTGCTCTGCTCGGCGAAGGGCTGGGTGCGCGCCGCCAAGGGCCATCTC
>DATEDK010000225.1:0-3632 GCA_035281685.1 Kiloniellales bacterium
CGCGCCGGAACCGGGGTCGGTTGGGGGTGTTGGCTGCGCTGTCATGCAGGGCAGTCGGCGGACGGGAAGGAGCGTCGCGGAAATGGTGGTCGCCCGGATCAAGGATTTTCCGCGCGGCAAGGACGCGCCGCGCAGCCGCGCGGCCACGCGCGAGTTCCGCAAGGCGCAGCTGATCGACTCGACGATCGATTCGATCGCCAAGCGCGGCTTCGCCGAGACCACGCTGGCCGACGTCGCCGACGGCGCCGGCCTCTCGCGCGGCATCGTCAACTTCCACTTCCAGTCGAAGGAGCAGCTGCTTGTCGAGACGCTGCAGATGATCGCGGAGGAATACCGCGAGGTCTGGCAGCGCGCGCTGGCGAAGGCCGGCGACGCGACGGTGAACCGCCTGATCGCCATGGTGCAGGCCGACTTCGATCCGGCGGTCTGCAACAGGAAGAAGATCGCGGTCTGGTACGCCTTCTGGGGCGAGGCCAAGTCGCGGCCGACCTATCTCAAGCTCTGCGCCGACCGCGACCGCGAGTACGCCGAGGCCTTCCTGCAGGTCGTGCGGCAGATGATCGAGGAAGGCGGCTACGACGGCCTCGACGCCGACCTGGTCTCGCAGGGCCTCTCGGCGCTGACCGACGGGCTCTGGCTCGACTTCCTGGTCGATCCGAAGAACTTCGACCGTGAGCGCGCCAAGGCCACGGCCTTCCTCTTCCTCGCCGCCGTCTTCCCCCGCCACATCGGCGCCGACGGCAAGGCGAAGGGGTGAACATGTCTCCCCTATTCTCGTCATTGCCGGACTTGATCCGGCAATCCAGGCGACGCCGAAGTTAGCTCCGGCTTCCTGACGAGCCCGCTGGATGCCCGGGTCAAGCCCGGGCATGACGACTGAATAGAAAGCAAACAAACAATGACCCTCGCTCTCCCCGCCTCCGCGCGCGCCTGGCAAGCCAAGATCAGGGCCTTCGTCGACCGGGAGCTGATCCCGCACGAGGTCGAGGCGGAGATGAACGCCGGCCGCATCGACCCGGCCGTGCGCCAACGCCACAGGGAGATGGCGCAGGCCTTCGGACTGCCCGGCATGGACGCGCCGAAGGAGCAGGGCGGGCTCGGGCTGCCCACTGTCGACCAGGTCGCCATCTACGAGCAGATCGGCCGCGTCACCAACGGGCTCGGCTGGTGCTTCTCGGAAGCGCACCGCTGGATGTTCGAGGCCTGCAGCGAGGACCGGATCCAGCGCTACGTGCTGCCGATCATGCAGGGCACGCGGCACGAGTGCTACGCGATCACCGAGGCCGACGCCGGCAGCGACGTCAGCGAGCTGAAGGCCACGGCCCGCCGGGTCGGCAACAGCGGCTACGCCATCTCCGGCGAGAAGTGGCACGTCACCAGCGCCAACCTCGCCGACTTCTTCATCGTGCAGGCCGTGCTGACCGAGGGCGAGAAGGCAGGCGAGCACCAGCTCTTCTTCGTCGACAAGGAGACGCCCGGCATCGAGCTGGTGCGCACGCCCGCCTACAGCCACACCTACGAATCGCACCATCCGATCTACCGCTTCCACGACGTCAAGGTGCCGGTGGAGAACCGCATCGGCGCCGAGGGCGAGGGCATGGGCTTCGCCTTCGCCTGGTTCCGGCGCGAGCGGCTGATGATCGCGGCGCGCTGCTGCGGCGCGGCCGAGCGGCTGATCGAGGAGGCCACGGCCTTCGCCAAGAGCCGCATCGTCGGCGGCCAGCCGATCGCCAGCTACCAGGCCATGCAGTTCCTCCTGGCCGACAGCGTGACCGAGCTCTTCGCCGCGCGGCTGATGACCTACGAGGCCGCGGCCGCGCACGACCGCGGCGAGGACGTGAAGGTGCTGCACGGCCTCTGCTCGGTGGTGAAGCTCTACGCCAGCGAGATGGCGAACCGCGTCGCCGACCGCGCGGTGCAGATCTTCGGCGGCCGCGGCTACATGCGCGAGAACGTGGCCGAGCGCTTCTTCCGCGAGCTGCGCGTCGACCGCATCTGGGAAGGCACCAGCGAGATCCAGCGCCTGATCATCGCCCAGCAGCTCTTCAAGCGCGGACAGAACGCGCTGATCGGCTGATGCCATGCAGCAGAGCGTACCGGCTGCCGGGCTCAGCAACCGGGAGCGGCTCCGCTCGCTCTCGGCGGTAATCGCTGCGGCCGGTTCGGCCGGCCTCAGCTACGGCTACAGCGTGCCGCTCCTGGCGCTGATGCTCGAGCGCCAGGGCTACAGCCAGAGCGAGATCGGCATCAACGCCGCCGCCGGGCCGATCGCGGCGATCCTGACCGGCCTGCTGATCCCGCGGCTGATCCAGCGCCTGGGCCCGCTGAACGCGATGCTGTGGAGCGTCGTCGGCATGGGCATCGGCTTCGCCCTGCTGCCGGTCTTTCCCGGCCTCTGGCCCTGGTTCGCGCTGCGCTTCTTCATCGGCGGCTTCGGCGCGGTCCAGTGGATCGTCAGCGAGATCTGGATCGTCTCGCTGGCCGCCCCGAACCAGCGCGGCCGCGCCATCTCGCTCTACATGGTGGTGCTGTCGGCCGGCTTCGCGATGGGGCCGCTGGTGATCGACCAGGTCGGCATCGAGGGCGACTTCCCGCTGCTGCTGGCCGCGGGGCTGATCGCTCTCAGCCTGCCTTTCCTGCTGCTGGCGCGCGGGCTGGAGCCGCAGCTGCCGCCCTCGCCCAAGGCGGCCTTCCGGACCGCCTTCGTCGCCGCACCGCTGGTCATGATGGCGGCCTTCCTTGCCGGCTTCACCGATCAGGGCGTGCTCTCGCACCTCGCCATCTACGCCGAGCGGCGCGGCTTCTCCACCGACATGGCGGTCCTCCTGCTGACCATCATGGTGGTGGCCAATCTGCTGCTGCAGCCGGTGATCGGCTGGCTTGCCGACCGCAGCGACCGCCGCCGCCTGCTGCTGCTCTGCGGCTGGGTGTTCTTCCTGGCGCCGCTGGGGCTGCAGTTCTACTTCGCGGAGCCCTTCGCGCTCTGGCCGCTGCTCGTCCTCTGGGGCGGCGCCTCGCTCGGCATCTACACCGTGGCGCTGACCATTCTCGGCGATCGCTTCGAGCCGGCCTTGCTGGCGGCGGCGAACTCGGCGGTCGTCGCGCTCTACCAGGTCGGCGCGATCCTGGGGCCGCCCGCCGGCGGCGTCGGCATGGACGCTTTCGGCAACGCCGGGCTGATGTGGGTGATGGCGAGCGCGGCGGCGCTCTTTCTGCTCTACGCCGCCCTGACCCGGAACCGCGCCAGACCGCGCTGAGCGGCCGTGGCGCATCTTGGCAAACGTCGGAGCAGCCCTGCGGCTTTGCGCCTGGACACCGCGCTTTCACCCGGGCCAACAATGACTGTCATCCCGGCCGAGCGCAGCGAGAGCCGGGACCCAGGAGGGATGGGATCAGCCTTGTGGCCCCTGGGTCCCGGATAGCGGCTCCGCCGCTTCCGGGATGACAGAAGGCTGAGAGGGGCATCGAACGTGAAAATCGTCGACTGCAAGACTTTCGTCGTCGGCAATCCGCCGCCGGGCTTCGGCGGACGCTACTTCATCTTCGTCAAGCTGGTGACCGATGACGGCATCGGCGGCATCGGCGAGATCTACTCCGTGCCCTTCGATCCGCACCTCGTCGCGAAGATGGCC
>DATEDK010000226.1:0-2631 GCA_035281685.1 Kiloniellales bacterium
CCCTCCCCTTTGCGGGAGAGGGACAGGGTGAGGGGGGTAGGTGGGTGGGTTGCAAATGCATGGAATCGCACCGACCTACCCCCCTCACCCCAACCCCTCTCCCGCAAAGGGGAGAGGGGCTATTGGAGCTATCCCCATCTCTCACCCCTGACGGACTCGTCCCGTCATGGAATCATGCCCTCATGTCCCACGCCAACTTCGTCCACCTGCGCTGCCACTCGGCCTACTCGCTGTCGCAAGGCGCCTTGCGGCTGAAGGAGCTGGTCGGGCTCTGCGTCCGGGAGCGCATGCCGGCGGTGGCGGTGACCGACAACGGCAACCTCTTCGGCGCGCTGGAGTTCGCCGGCGCCGCGCGCGAGGCCGGCGTGCAGCCGGTCATCGGCTGCCTCCTGCCGGTGTCGCGCATGGACTCCACGGCGGGCCCGGGCGCGCTGGCCCCCCCGCCGGACCTGCTGCCGCTCCTGGTGCAGGACGAGCGCGGCTACCTCAATCTGCTGAAGCTGGTGTCCGCTGCCTACCTGGAAAGCGACCCGCAGCTGCCGCCGCAGGTGAGCCTGGCGCAGCTGGCGGAGCGCGCCCAGGGCCTGCTGGCGCTGACCGGCGGGCCGCAGGGCGCCTTGAACCGCCTGCTGGGCGAGGGACAGCGGCCGGCGGCGGAGACCTGGCTGGCCCGCCTGGAGGCGGCCTTTATGGGCCGCCTCTATGTCGAGCTGCAGCGGCATGGCTTGCAGCGCGAGACGGCCGTCGAGCCGGCGCTGCTCGACCTCGCCTACGCCCGCGAGCTGCCGCTGGTCGCCACCAACGACTGCCACTTCGCCACCGCCGAGCTCTACGAGGCGCACGATGCCCTGCTCTGCATCGCCAACGGCACCACCATCGGTGACGGCGAGCGGCCGCGGCTGACGCCGCATCACCGCTTCAAGTCGGCGGCCGAGATGCGTGCGCTCTTCGCCGACCTGCCGGAGGCTGCGGACAACACCCTGCTCATCGCGCGGCGCTGCGCCTTCTTCCCCGAGAAGGTGAAGCCGATCCTGCCGGCCTATCCGACCAGCGCGGGCCGCAGCGAGCCGGAGGAGCTGCGCGTCAAGGCGGAGGAAGGGCTGGCGGTCCGCCTCGAGCACGAGGTCTATCGGCCGGGGCAGAGCGAGGCCGAGCGCGAGGCGGCCGCGAAACCCTACCGTGAGCGGCTCGATTACGAGCTCGGCGTCATCGTCGAGATGGGTTTCCCCGGCTACTTCCTGATCGTCGCCGACTTCATCCAGTGGGCGAAGGCGCAAGGCATCCCCGTCGGTCCGGGCCGCGGCTCGGGCGCCGGCTCGGTCGTCGCCTGGTCGCTCACCATCACCGACCTCGATCCCCTGCGCTGGAACCTGCTCTTCGAGCGCTTCCTCAATCCCGAGCGCGTATCGATGCCGGACTTCGACATCGACTTCTGCCAGGACCGCCGCGACGAGGTGATCCGCTACGTGCAGGAGAAGTACGGCCGCGACCGCGTCGCGCAGATCATCACCTTCGGCAAGCTGCAGGCGCGCGCCGCGCTGCGCGACGTCGGCCGCGTGCTGCAGATGCCCTACGGCTACATCGACAAGCTCTGCAAGCTGGTGCCGATGAACCCGGCCAACCCGGTGACGCTCGCGCAAGCGATCGAAGGCGAGCCGCAGCTGCAGGCCTACCGCGAGTCCGACCCCGACGTGGCGCGGCTGATGGACATCGCACTGAAGCTGGAGGGCCTCTACCGCCACGCCTCGACGCACGCGGCGGGCGTCGTCATCGGCAACCGGCCGCTGGAGGAGCTGATCCCGCTCTACCGCGATCCGCGCTCCGACATGCCGGTGACGCAGTTCTCGATGAAGTACGTCGAGGATGCCGGCCTGGTGAAGTTCGACTTCCTCGGCCTGAAGACGCTGACCGTGCTGGCCGAGGCCGAGGCGCTGATCCGCAGGAACGATCCGTCCTTCCAGCTCGCCCGCATCCCGCTCGACGACAAGCGCACCTACGACATGCTGGGCCGCGCCGAGACCGTGGGCATCTTCCAGCTGGAATCCACCGGCATGAAGCAGGCCGTGCGCGACCTGAAGCCGGACCGGCTGGAGGACATCATCGCGCTGGTTGCGCTCTACCGGCCGGGTCCGATGGCCTCGATCCCGTCCTACATCGCCCGCAAGAACGGCAAGGAGGCGCCGGACTACCTCTATCCCACGCTGGAGCCGATCCTGCGCGAGACCTACGGCGTGATCGTCTACCAGGAGCAGGTGATGCAGATCGCGCGCGAGCTTTCCGGCTACTCGCTGGGCGGCGCCGACCTGCTGCGCCGCGCCATGGGCAAGAAGATCAAAGCCGAGATGGACGCGCAGAAGAGGACGTTCATCGACGGTGCGTTGGCGCGCGGCGTGCCGCAGGCCACTGCCGACCACATCTTCGACCTGGTGGAGCGTTTCGCCGGGTACGGGTTCAACAAGTGCCACGCCGCGCCCTACGCGCTTCTGGCCTACCAGACCGCGTACCTGAAGGCCAACCACCCTGTCGCCTTCTTCGCCGCGTCGATGACGCTCGACCTCGGCAACACCGACAAGCTGCAGGTGTTCCGCCGCGAGGCGCAGCGGCTGAAAGTGGCGATCAGGCCGCCGGAGG
>DATEDK010000227.1:0-5469 GCA_035281685.1 Kiloniellales bacterium
GTAGCCCAGTCGCAGCCAGTCGGTGTTATAGGTGCCCGGCGCGCCGCCGCGCACATCGACCGTGCCGATCGCGCGTTCCGGAAAGTAGAAGACCGTCGCGCCCGTCGGACCGTCGGGATACTCGGCCACACCGACGTGCAGCGCCGGGAAATCGAGCTCCAGGACGCGACCCGTCATCGCCGTGGAGATGCGAAGACCACTTTGATCCATCGGCGCCTGCCACTCCTTCGACGTGTGGTGGCAGGTCGCTGCCCGCCGCCAGCGAAGAATAGCATCGCCACCGCGCGCACGAGCGGGCATTCGCTTGACTCCGGCGCGAGCGGGTCCGGATAATCCGAGTAACCAGACGGTTACTTCCCATCGCAGGGGGACCGCGATGCAGGATGTCGTCTCGCTCGTGCTGAATGCGCTGACGCTCATCTCCATCCTGATGATCGTGGCGCTCGGGCTGGCGATCGTCTTCGGTCTGATGAACATCATCAACATGGCGCACGGCGAGTTCGTCACGCTGGGTGCGTTCACGCTGTCGCTGGTGCAGAGTCTGGGCGGCAGCTACTGGATGGCGCTGGTGATCGCGCCACTCGTCGGCGCCACCCTCGGCGCGATCCTGGAGCGCGGCCTGATCCGCTTTCTCTATGCGCGGCCGCTGGCGGCGATCCTCGC
Source organism: Kiloniellales bacterium (assembly GCA_035281685.1). Classification (GTDB taxonomy): domain Bacteria; phylum Pseudomonadota; class Alphaproteobacteria; order Kiloniellales; family JACOMY01; genus DATEDK01. The sequence goes on from DATEDK010000227.1 coordinate 664, forward strand.
CACCTGGGGCGTGTCGCTGATCGTGCAGCAGGTGCTGCAGCTTACCTTCGGCGCGGCGCCGATCGCGGCGAGCGGCCCCTTCGAAGGCTCGGTCAAGATCCTCGGCGCCAGCTATCCGGCCTACCGCCTGCTGCTGATCGCGCTCGCCTTCGCGACCGTGGCTTTCGTCATCTGGGTGATGAAGCGCACGCGTTTCGGGCTCGATCTCAGGGCCGTGATCCAGAGCCGCGAGATCGCGCAGACGCTCGGCATCGATGCCGGCCGCATCGCCACGCTGGCCTTCGCCGGCGGCACTGCCATCGCCGCGCTCGCCGGCGTGCTGGTGGCGCCCTTGACCAAGGTGATCGCGCTGATGGGCGCCAACTACCTGGCGCCTTCCTTCTTCGTGGTGATCGTCGGCGGCGCCGGCTCGCTCCCCGGCGTCATCGCCGGCAGCACCGTGGTGGGCGGGCTCGAGACCGTGCTGAACTACCAGGTGCCGGTCACGCTCTCGCAGGCCTTGGTGCTGATCACCGCGGTGATCATCGTGCGCTTCCGGCCGCGCGGCCTGATCCCGGCATGACCGCCTCGACGCTTCCCGCGGTGCGGCGGCGCGCCGGCGAATGGGGCTGGATCGGGTTGGCGTTCGCCTTCCTCGCGCTGCTCGCCTGCTGGCCGCTGTGGAGCGACGACTACGGTCTTTCGGTGGTGCGCGACATCCTGGTCTTCGGCCTGCTCGCGCTCAGCCTCGACTACCTCTGGGGCAAGGCCGGGGTGCTCTCCTTCGGCCACGCCGCCTTCTTCGGCATCGGCGCCTATTCCATGGCGATCTTCGGACCGCTGGCAGCCGGCGCCGGCGCCAACGCCGCGACGGTCGGCCTTCTCGCCGGCCTCGCCATCGCCGCCGCGGTCGCCGGCCTGATCGGCTACTTCCTGCTCTTCGGCGGCGTGCGCGGCCCCTACTTCACCATCGTCACGCTCGCCGTCTCCCTGGTGGCCCAGCACATCGCCATCGGCTGGTCCGAGGTGACCGGCGGCGATGCCGGGCTGATCGGCGCGCCGCCGCCGGGCCTGGAGATCGGCGGCTTCTCCGTCCTGCTGTTCGATGCCGCCTCGCTCTACTACCTGGTCCTCGTCATCGTCACCGCGGTGCTGCTGGGACTCTGGGTCGCCTTGCGCGGCCGCTACGGACGGGCGCTGGCCGCCATCCAGGACAACGAGCTGCGCGCGCAGACGCTGGGCTACAACACCTCGGCCTACCTGCTGCTGGTCTTCGTCATCTCCTCCGCGCTGGCGGCGCTGGCGGGCGGGCTCTACGCCTCGCTCTCCAGCTACGTCGCGCCCGACCTGGTCGGCCTGTTCCTCTCCACCGAGGTGATCGTCTGGGTCGCCGTCGGCGGCCGCGGCACGCTGGTCGGCCCGGTGATCGGCGCCTTCCTGGTGATCCGCCTGCAGCAGGAGGTGAGCTCGATCGACTTCAAGATCTGGCCGCTCTTCGTGGGCCTGTTCTTCGTCGCCATGGTCTTCCTCTTCCCGCGCGGCCTGCTGCCGCTGCTGGTGCAGGCGGTGCGCCGGCTCCTCCGTTCGGAGGTGAGCCGATGACCGCGCTGCTGCAGGGCGAGAAGCTCTCCATGCGCTTCGGCGGCATCGTCGCGCTGCGCGAGGTCGATCTCGCGGTGGCGGCCGGCGAGCTGCGCTGCATCATCGGCCCGAACGGCGCCGGCAAGTCGACGCTGTTCAACATCCTGGCCGGCACGCTCAGGCCGACCGGCGGCCACGTCCGGCTCGAGGGCCGCGAGCTCAACGGCCTCCCCGTGCACGCCTTCGCGCGGGCCGGCATCTCGCGCAAGTTCCAGGTGCCGAGCCTCTTCGGCAGCCTCACCGTCGCCGACAACCTCGCGGTCGCCGAGCACGGCCCCGGTCCGAGCTGGACCACCCGCGACGAGCTCCTCGCTCTTCTGGGCCTGGAGCGCCAGGCGTCGGTGCCGGCCGCCGCGCTGGCGCACGGCCAGAAGCAGTGGCTGGAGATCGGCATGGCGCTGATGGCCGGCCCGAAGGTGCTGCTGCTGGACGAGCCGACCGCCGGGCTCACCGCCGAGGAGACGCTGAAGACCGCGCGGCTCCTGCAGTCGCTCGCCGGCCGCATGGCGATCGTCGTCATCGAGCACGACATGGCCTTCGTGCGCGCGCTCGCCTGCCCCACCCTGGTGCTGCACCAGGGCCGGGTTATCGCCCAGGGACCCTTCGGCGAGATCGAGCGCGACCACACCGTGCGTGACATCTACCTGGGGCGGCATTGACCATGCTGAGCGCCAGGAACCTCAGCGCTGGCTACGGATCGGTCGCCGTGCTGAACGGCGTCGGTTTTGAGCTCAGGTCGGGCGAGATCCTGGGCCTGCTCGGCCGCAACGGCGTCGGCAAGACCACGCTGCTGCGCACGCTGATCGGCCTCTTACGTCCGCGCGCCGGCGAGATCACGCTGAAGGGCCAGCCGATCGCCGGCCTGCCGCCGCACCGCATCGCGCGGCGCGGTCTTGCGCTGGTGCCGCAGGGCCGCGGCATCCTCGCCAAGCTCACCGTGCGCGAGAACCTGCTGCTCGGCACCCGGGCACTGGCGAAGAAGCGCGAGACCATCCCCTCCGCGGTGCTCGACTACTTCCCGATCCTGCGCGAGCGGCTGGATCAGCTCGGCGGCACGCTTTCCGGCGGGCAGCAGCAGATGCTGGCCATCGGCCGCGCGCTCTGCGGCGAGCCCGCCGTCCTGCTGCTGGACGAGCCCTCGGAGGGGATCCAGCCCTCGGTCGTGCAGGAGCTGGGCGAGCACATCCGCCGCATCAGCCGGGCAAGTGGCATGTCCGTGCTGCTGGTGGAGCAGAACATCGATCTCGCCCTCGATCTCGCCGATCGCTGCCTGGTCATGGAGAAAGGCAGCATCGTGCACGAGGGCAAGCCGGAGGATTTCCGCGACGAGGCGACCTTGCGGAAGTACCTCGCCATCTGACGTCGCCAACAGGCAAGGGAGAGCTCACATGCTGAAGAAGAAAATCGGTCGACGCACGACGCTCAAGGGGCTCGCCGGCACCGCCGCGGTGGCGGCCGGCGGCCTCGGCTTCCCGGCGATCCTGAAGGCCGCCGACGCGGTCAACATCGGCTTCCTCTCCGCGCTCACCGGGCTGGAGACCATCCTCGGCGAGACGCAGCTGCACTGCTTCGAGCTCGCGGTCGAGGACGTCAACGCGGCAGGCGGTGCAGGCGGGCGGGAGCTCAAGTTCATCGTCGAGGACGACGGCACCACCACCAAGGGCGCCATCGACAAGGCGCGCAAGCTGATGGGCCAGGACAAGGTCGACGTGATCATCGGCATGATCGCGAGCCTGGAGCGCGAGGCGGCGCTTTCCGTCACCAGCCCGGCGAAGAAGCTCCTGATCTACACGACCTACTACGAAGGCAACGAGTGCGACAAATACCTGATCTGCACGGGCCAGGTGCCGAACCAGCAGATCGACCCGATGATTCCGTGGGTCAAGGAGAACATCGGCAAGACCGTCTACGTCATGGGCTCGGACTACATCTGGCCGCGCGGCTCGACCGACCAGCTGAAGGCCGCGCTCGAGGCCAACGGCGGCTCGCTGGTGGGCGCCGAGTTCTTCCCCTTCGGCACGCAGGACTTCGGTCCCGCCTTCGCCAAGGTGAAGGAGGCCAACCCGGACATCGTCTGGCTGATGTTCGCCGGCAGCGACGCGATCACCTCCGTCAAGCAGTACCGCAGCTTCGACATGACGCCCTACCTCATCTACCACGGCTGGGACGAGGCCTTCCTGCCCGCCGTGACGCCAGCCGAGCAGGTCGGCATCCTCTGCTCGCAGTCCTACTTCCAGCACCTCGACAACCCGGTGAACGTCGACTTCCGCACGCGCTTCGCCAACAAGTGGGGGGCGGACAAGCCGATCAACGCGATCGGCGAGGCCACCTATGCCGCGGTCTGGCTCTACGCCAAGGCCGTGGCCAAGGCCGGCTCGACCGATCCTGAGCTGGTCATCCCGGCGATGAGCCAGGTGGAACACGCGGCCCCGCAGGGCCACGTCAACATCTTGGGCGCCAACAATCACATGCGCTGCAACTCGATCCTCGGTCGCGTCACCGACAAGGCGACGATCGAGACGGTCGAGAACTTCGGCCAGATCGATCCCATGGTTCCCGGCTGCAAGTTGACTTGAGGCCCCTTGAGACGGCCGCCGCCAGGAGAGGAAGACAGCACGCCATGACTCCCGCGCTGCCCTATCCCACTCTGGCGGCGGCCACCAAGGCACTTAGGAGCCGCCACATCGGCGCGGTCGAGCTGACCCGGCTGATGCTCGACCGCATCGCGGCGCTCAATCCCTCGCTCAATGCCTACAGCGACGTGACCCGCGACGATGCGCTGGCCGCTGCCCGGCGCGTCGACCGGGCACGCAAGGCCGGCAAGCGTCTTGGACCGCTCGCCGGCATTCCACTCGCCAACAAGGACATCATCGACCTCAAAGGCGCGCGCTGTTCCGCCGGCCTTGGCTTCCTGCGCGACTACCGCCCGGCGAAGGACGCCGTCGCCATCCAGCGCCTGAAGGCGGCCGGCGCCGTCATCCTCGGCGGTACGGAGACCGATCCCGGCGCCTTCGGCGTGCGCACCATCGCCGTCACCCATCCCTTCGCGCCGGCGCACACCGTCGGCGGCTCCAGCGGCGGCTCGGGGGCCGCCGTGGCCGCCGGCTTGGCGCTGGGCGCGCTCGGCACCGACACCGGCGGCTCGATCCGCGTACCGGCCGCTTGCTGCGCCATCGCCGGCCTGAA
>DATEDK010000228.1:0-3033 GCA_035281685.1 Kiloniellales bacterium
CGTCATGCGCCGGCCTCGCCGCCGAAGCTGCTGGCCGCGCTCGAGGCCAAGGCCAACGGCAAGGGACAGGCGAAGGCGGCCGGGAAGCGCTGACGGGATGGCGGTCGTCGAGGTGCATCTGGGCGGCACGCTGAAGAGCTACGCCGCCGGGCGCGAAAGCTTCACCCTCGAGGCCGCCAACGTCATCCAGATGCTTAAGGCGCTGGGCGAGCTCGTCCCGGCGCTGAAGCCCGTGCTCGATCGCGGCGTCGCGGTGGCGATCGACGGCGAGATCTACCGCGAGGCCTGGTTCCAGCCGCTGAAGCCGGAAAACGAGATCTACGTACTGCCGAAACTGGCGGGGGGCTGACGATCGCGCCTGCTGTGCCTCGCTCGGAAGGCGTGAAAGCTGTTAAGCTTCGCGCGTCTCGGGGGAGGAGATCATGGACCATCACCACAGTTGCGAGCTGCGCAGCGATCGCCGCGGCTTCATTCGTTTGGCTAGTCTGGGCGCCACCTGTGCGCTCTTGGGTCTGCCGCGGGTCACGCGCGCGGCCGGCCCCATCGAGGCGGTGCTGCTGAGCTGCATGGACTACCGGCTGCTCGACGACATCGCGATGTACATGCAGGCGCGCGGCCTCAAGGACAATTACGATCACCTGATCCTCGCCGGCGCGTCACTCGGCGCCTTGACCGACCAGCAGCCGGCCTGGGGCGAGACCTTCTGGGAGCATCTCGGCATCGCGCTCGAGCTGCATCACGTCAAGCGCCTGATGGTCATGGATCACCGCGACTGCGGCGCCTACAAGGTCCTGCTTGGCACCGACCACCTGAAGACCCGGGCGGCCGAGCGCGCGACGCACGCCGAGATGCTGGTGGCGCTGCGCGAAGAGGCGGCGAAGCGCCATGCGGGCCTGCCGACCGAGCTCCTGCTGATGAACCTCGACGGGACGGTCGAAACCGTCGGCTAGCTCGTCAGCGCCTCCAGGTTCAGCGGCAGCATCTCGCCCATCCAGATCGCGCGGTCGCGATGGTCGGCGAGATCGTCGCCCGTGTTGGGGTGGATGAAGAGCGTCAACCCATCGCGGTTCAGCGCCAGCCAGGCGAGCACCTCGCCGAAGCGCTCCTTCGGCACGGTCAGCTGGCAGGACCAGCGCGGGTGCGGGCCGACCGGCTTCTCGTGCATGCGGCCCATGGCGAGGCCGAAGCGGTCGCGCGCCCGCTCGCAGAGCGTGCGGGCACGCTCCACGGTGGTCACGTCGAAGTAGACGTGAGCGTGGAAATCCTGAATCGCGTCCATCGGCTGTCCTTGCTGGCTAAGGCGCACCAGGATTGGGCGTGGTCAGGCGCGACGCAAGCGCCGCTGGCGGTCGAGGCCGACTGCGCTATGGTGGGCCGAGTGGGAGGTGCACGATGCTGAAAGTCGCCAAGAAGCCTGACCGCTCCGCGCCGCCGCGGGAGTCGATCTATCAGCCCGAGCAGCAGGGGCTGATCTTCCCGACCATCCCCAGCTTCGCCACGCCGGCCGAGGAGCGTCAGCACCGCAAGCAGCGTCTGGCCGCTGCCTGCCGCGCCTTCGCGCTCCACGGCTTCGACTACGGCTTTGCCGGCCACATCTCGGTGCGCGATCCCGAGTTCCCGAACCTTTACTGGACCAATCCCATGGCCGTGCACTTCGGCCAAGTGCAGGTTTCCAACTTGATCCTGGTGAACCACGCGGGCGACGTGGTCGAGGGGCGCCATGCCGTGAACCGCGCCGGCTTCATCCTCCATGCCTCGGTGCACGAGGCGAACCCGGACATCGTGGCGATGTGCCACGCGCACACGGTCTACGGTACCGCCTGGGCGGCGACCGGCCGGCCGCTCGATCCGATCAGTCAGGACGCCTGCTGCTTCTGGGAGTGCCATGCCGTGGTGAACGACGAGGGCGGCGCGGTGGCAGTGAAGGAGGGGCAGGGCGCCGGCGTGGTGGAGGCCTTCGCCGAGAACCGCGCGATCCTGCACCAGAACCACGGCATCCTGACCGCGAGCCGTCACTCGGTCGACGATGCCTGTTTCTGGTTCATCGCCCTGGAGCGCTGCTGCCAGATCCAGCTGATGCTGGAGGCGAGCGGCACCAGGCCGCCCTTCGTCACGCCGGAGCGCGCCCGCTACAGCCGTGAGCACGTCGGCAGCGACTTCATCGGCTGGCTGCACTTCCAGCCGATCTACCAGCAGCTGGTCAAGGAACAGCCGGACCTCCTCGAATGACAGAGCTCAGTCCCGCGCGCATCCTGGAAGTCGGCTCGGGCTTCTGGGCGTCAAGAACGCTGCTCTCCGCGGTGGAGATCGGCCTCTTCACGCTGCTCGCCAGGGAGCCGTTGACCGGCGATGAGATCGTCGAGCGGCTCGGCCTGCATCCGCGGGCGGTGCCGGACTTTCCGGACGCCCTGCTGGCGCTGGGATTCCTGGAGCGCGATGGCGACGGGCCGGGCGCGCGCTACCGCAACACGGCTGAGACAGCACGCTTCCTCGACCGCCACAGCCCGCATTACGTGGGCGGGCTGCTCGAGATGTTCGCTGCCAGGCTCTATGGCTTCTGGGGCAACCTGACCGAGGCGCTGCATTCGGGCGAGCCGCAGAACGAGATCAAGGCTACCGGCGAGCCGGTCTTCGCCAAGCTCTACGAAGATCCCAAGCGCCTGGAGCAGTTCCTCTCCGCTATGGAGGGCGTCTCGGCCGCGAACTTCCGCGCCCTGGCGCAGAAGTTCGACTTCTCGCGCTACCGGACGCTCTGCGACATCGGCGGCGCCTCCGCCCAGCTCTGCCGGCTGGTGGCGGAAGCCAATCCGCACCTGAAGTGCTTCAGCTACGACCTGCCGGAGGTGAGCGCGGTCGCCGAACGCAAGATCAAGGCCGCGGGCCTGAGCGACAGAGTGCAGACCCTTTCGGGCGACTTCTTCCTCGATCCGCTGCCGCGGGCGGACGTCATCACGATGGGGATGATCCTGCACGACTGGAACCTCGAGAAGAAGCTCCAGCTCATCCGCGCCGCCTACGACGCGCTGCCCGAGG
>DATEDK010000229.1:0-5098 GCA_035281685.1 Kiloniellales bacterium
GTCTCGTGGTCGAGCTCGCCGGGCGCGGTCGCCGCGCCGGTCGACTGCGCGAACATGGAATCGGGAATGCGAATGACCATGGCTTGCCTCCAGGCACGAAAAAGCCCGCCGCGGCGAGGGCCGGGCGGTCGGAAAGAGAGCCAAACAGAAGGGCCGCGACTCCTTCCGGAGCGCGGCCCGTACAGTTCGTCATTGTTCACGTTTTGTACTAGGAAACTGCCCCAAAGTCAACAGGGATTCTTTCGAGCCGGTGGCATCACGTCAGAGGGAATTGGACCTACAGCGGCCGGCTGGCGACGCGCAGGGTGACGAAGTCGGTGCCGTGGTACTGCTGGTGGTGGAACTCGTCGACGATCGAGGCGAGGATGCGGAAGGCGAAGGCCTCCTCCGGCGGGCTCTCCAGCGGCGTGGCCATCAGCGTCAGGCGGTCCTCGAGGTTGGCGCCGCGCGGCGCCACGACGATGTCGAGCTCGATCGAGCCCTCGCGCTCGCGGGCATCGATGCGAAGCTGCCGCTCGCGCTCTTCCTCGAGAGACTTCTCCGACATCACCACCAGCACCTCCTCGGCGGCGAGCTGCAGGCGGTTGGTGGCGGCCTTGTCCCAGCCGGCGTGCGAGGCCTGCGCCTTCACGAACTCATGGACCCGCGGCACGGACGCCGGCGTGAGCGGCACCTCGAGGCGGTCGACGTGGCCCTGCGCCAAGCGCGCCAGCAGGGTCAGCAGGATCGCGCAGAGCGTGCCTGCGGTCATGCCGTTCGACAGCAGCACGCCCGCCCAGTCGGGCAGGTAGTCGTGGAAGATCGCGCCGTCCTGGAAGCCGACGCCGAGCCAGAAGCTGAGACCCAGGATCAGCGTCTTCTCCATCGAGAAGCCGCCTTCGGTGGCGAGCGCCATGCCGTGGATGAACAGCAGCACCAGCACGATGATGAGATAGGCGCCGACCACGGGGTTCGGCACCGCCAGGATCAGCGCCGCGATCTTCGGAAAGAGCGCGAGCGCGAGCAGCAGGAGACCGCCGTAGATGCCCACCCGGCGCGAGGCGACGCCGGTCATGGAGACGACGGCAACGGAGGTGGAGAGCGTCGTGTTGGGCAGCGTGCCGGAAAGGCCGGAGAACAGGCTGCCGAAGCTGTCGGCATAGATGGCACCCTGCACCGCGCGGAAATCGACCGCATGCGGCCGGCGCCAGGAGACGCGCTGGATGGCGATGCAGTCGCCGAAGCTCTCGATGCTGCCGACCACGGTCACGATCACGAAGGCCGGCAGGATCGCCCAGAAGTCGATGCCGAAGCTGAGGTCGAACCCCGGCCAGGTGATCGGCGGCAGGCCGATCCAGGGCGCCTCCTCGAGCGGCGTGGCATCGACCAGGCCGAAGACGGCGGCCACCGCGGTGCCCAGGGCCAGACCGATGATCGGCGACCAGAGCTTCAACGCGCGGGCGCCGAAGAGCGAAAGGCCGACGATGACCGCCAGAGTGGTGAGCGCGCTGGCGGGAGCGCCGGGAGAGCGCTCGCCCGCCTCCTGCGGCACGTCGGTCAGGAGGCCGAAGGCGATCGGCATGACCGAGACGGCGATCAGCATCATCGCCGTGCCGCCGACCGTGGGCGTGATCACCTTGCGCAGCAGGCCGAGGTTGGCGGCGAAGGGAAAGAGCACCAGGGAGGACACCACGATCAGCGTCATCAGCATGGCGACGCTGCCGTCGTGGATCGCGGTGACGCCGACGGAGATCACCGCGCCCGAGGTGCCCATGAACAGTACGTAGCCGGAGCCGATCCGCCCGATCGGCCGGGACTGCACGATGGTGCCCAGTCCGCTCACGACCAGCGCGGCGAAGATCGCCCAGGGCGCGTAGCTCTCCGCGCCGCCCGCCCGCAACACGATGACCGGGGTGAGCAGGATGCCGGCGAGGATCAGCGCCACGGTCTGCGCGGCCAGAGCCAGCGACAGCGCGGGCGGCGGCTGCTCCGTCAGCTCGTAGCGCACCTCGCGCCGCTCGGACTCGGACATCGGACGGCTTTCTCTTGACGGTCAGGGGCCGGGTCGGTGATCGAGCAGCTCGTAGACCCGCTCGGGACGGCTGCGGCCGCGCAGGGGAATCTCCGCGAGCTCGCGGAAGGTGAAGCGGTCGCGCGCCTGCATCCAGGTGCGCTCCGAAACCAGGATCCGCGCGCCGAAGTCCTTGCCGGCGGCCTCCAGGCGGGCGGCGACATTGACCGTGTCTCCGATCACCGTGAAGTTGCGCGCCTGCGGCGGCCCGACGTTGCCCGCCACCACCTCGCCGGTGGCGATACCGCAGCGCAGCTCGATCGGCGCGTCGCCGAGCTGCACGCCAAGGAGCGCCCGGGCCTGGGTGCGGAAATGCCCCAGCACCGCGCGCTGCTCCAGGGCCGCCGCGCAGGCCTGTCGGGCGTGGCTCTCCGCGTCGGTGAAGGGCGGGCCCCAGAAGGCCATGATGGTGTCGCCGATGTACTTGTCGGTCACGCCGGCGTGGCGCGCCACCGGACCGGACATGGTCGAGAGGTAGAGGTTGACGAAAGCGATCAGCTGCTCGGCGTCGAGCCGCTCGACGATCCGGGTGAAACCCTCCAGATCGCAGAACAGCACCGACATCACCTGGCGCACGCCGTCCGCCGCGACATCGCCCTGGCGGATCAGGCGCTCGACGATGCGCGGGTCGACGTAGGCGCCGAACAGTTTCTCGACGCGCTGCCGGCGATACTGCTCGGTGATGTCGCTGAACACGACGATCACCCCCAGCTTGCGCTCGTGCAGCTGCGCGCTCGCCCGGAGGAAGGTGGTCGACATCAGGAGCCAGCGCTCCTCTGTGCCGGTGCCGATCTGCACCTGCCGGCTGTGCGTGGTGGCGGACTCGTAGATCGCGCGCAGCACCAGCTCGTTGAAGTCGTCGAAGCCGGCCTCCTCGAAGAAGACCGCGGCATAGGGCTGCCCGACGACGCTGGCCGGGTCGAGGCCGAGGATGCGCCCGGCCGCGGCGTTGAAGGTCGTGACGCGACCGTCGAGGTCGAGGCTGATCACGCCGTCCGCCATGTTGGCCAGGATGTTCTCGTAGAGCGGCGTGCTGTGGACCTCGCTCATGACCCCCCTTGGGCGCTCCCCGCTTTCCTGCCCGGCGCCGGCACGGCACGATAGGATTGCGCCCTCAACCCCGGTCGAATCAACACCCTAAGACCAATGATGCAGCCCCGCCGCGCCCTCGCGCTCCTCCTCCTCTGCGGCCTTCTGGCCTCCGATCCGCTGGCTGCGGCCGCGCCCGGCGTCGAGGCGGACCGCATCGTCTTCGGCCAGTCGGCGGCCCTGGAGGGCCCGGCCGCGGCGCTCGGCCAGGAGATGCGGCGCGGCATCCTGGCCGCCTTCGCCGAGGTCAATGCCGCCGGCGGGATCGGCGGGCGCCGGCTGGAGCTCGTCAGCTACGACGACGGCTACGAGCCCGAGCGCGCCATCGACAACACTGAGCGGCTGATCGAGGAGGACCGGGTCTTCGCGTTGATCGGCGCAGTCGGGACGCCAACTTCGGCCGCCGTCGCGCCGATCGCGGTCGCCAGCGGCGTTCCCTTCATCGGCCCCTTCACCGGCGCGGAGTTCCTGCGCGACCCGGCGCTGACCACGGTGGTCAACGTGCGCGCCTCCTATTTCCAGGAGACCGAACGCATCGCCGCCTGGCTCACCGACGAGCAGGGGATCGACCGCATCGCCGTGCTCTACCAGGACGATTCCTTCGGTCGCGTCGGCCTGCAGGGCATGCGCCAGGCGCTGGCACGGCGCGGGCTCGAGGTGGTGAGCCAGGGCGTCTACCCGCGCAACACCACAGCGGTGAAGCGCGCGCTGCTGGCGATCCGCCAGGGCGACCCCGAGGCCGTGGTGATCGTCGGCACCTATGCACCGAGCGCCGCCTTCACGCTCTGGGCGCGCAAGCTCGGCCTGCCGGTGCTCTTCGTCAATCTCTCCTTCGTCGGCAGCGAGGCGCTCGCACAGGCGCTGGTCGAGCACGCGCCGGACGGCGCGGCCGTTGCCGATACCTACATCAGCCAGGTGGTGCCGCCGCCGGACGGCGAGACCTTGCCTCTCCTGGCCCAGTACCGCGCGGCGATCGGCGGCGACACCTCCTTCATCTCCCTGGAGGGCTACATCGCCGGGCGGCTCGCCATCGCCGTGCTGCAGGCGATCGAGGGCGAGCCGACGCGCGAGGCTTTCCTCGCCAGCCTGCAGCGCATCGGCAGCTTCGACCTCGGCGGCTTCGCGCTCCGTTACGGCCCCGGCGACAACCAGGGCTCCGATGCGGTCTTCCTCACCGCCGTCGAGGCCGACGGCCGGATCGTCGCGGTGGAGGACCGGCCGTGACGGCCCCGACGGCGCCGCGCCGTCGCCGGCTGGGCCTCGCCGCCCGCCTCTACATCGGCATCGGCGGGGCGGTCGCCTTCACCCTGGTGGCGAGCGTGGTGGCCTGGCTCTCCTTCATCGAGCTGGGCGAACGGCAGCAGTCGGTGGCGCGCGAGCACCTGCCGGCGATCACGCTCTCGCTCCGGCTCGCGCGGCAGAGCGCCTTGATCGCCGCCGGCGCACCCAAGCTTTTGACCGTGACCGACGAGAACGAGCGCTGGCAGGCCATCGCCGAGCTGCAGGGCCAGCAGGCCGAGCTCGATCTTCTCTTCGACGCGCTGGCTGCCCGGGTCTCGGACGACGACGAGGCGGCGCGCGCCGCGCTGGCCGACGTGCGCGCCGACGCCGGCCTCTTCTCCCGCTCTCTCCTGGAGCTGGGGCAGAGCGTGGGCCACCGCCTCGAGCTGCGTGCCGATCTCGACCGCCAGGTCGGCCGCGCGGTCGAGGCGCACCGGGCACTGGTCGAGCTGATCACGCCGCTCCTGGACGACACCACCTTCTACCTGGTGACCGGCTATCGCAGCCTGGACGATGCCCAGCCGGTGCCCCTGACGGCGCGCGTCGACGAGGCAGCCTATCTGAATGCCGCCTCGCTCGCCGACCTTGCCGCCGAGGCCAACCTGATGATCGGCCTGCTGACCGAGGCCGATTCGATCAACGAAGCGGCGCTCCTCGGCCCGCTGCGCGAACGTTTCG
>DATEDK010000230.1:0-5484 GCA_035281685.1 Kiloniellales bacterium
GGCGAACAATGCGATCACCGACGTCGCCGGCGTGGAGGTCGGCTACGCGACGCTGATCGCGGGCGAGGGTGCCTTGAAGGTCGGCGAGGGCCCCGTGCGCACCGGCGTCACCGCGATCTTCCCGCGCGGCCGCGCGAAGGCGGGGCACGCGGTCTGGGCCGGCGCGCACAGCCTCAACGGCAACGGCGAGCTGACCGGGGCCTGGTGGCTGGAGGAGACCGGGCGCTGCGAGCTCGCGATCACCATTACCAACACGCACTCCTGCGGCACGACGCGCGACGCGACGCTGCAGTGGGCGGTGCGCCAGAGCCTGCAGCAGAAGACCCAGGATTGGGGCCTGCCGGTCGCCGCCGAGACCTTCGACGGCCACCTGAACGACATCAACGGCTTCCACGTGAAGGCCGAGCACGTCTTCCAAGCGCTGGACGGCGCGCGGGGCGGGCCGATCGAGGAAGGCTCGGTCGGCGGCGGCACCGGCATGATCTGCTATGGCTTCAAGGGCGGCAGCGGCACGGCCTCGCGCCTCGTCGAGGAAGCGGGACGCTGGACGCTCGGCGCCTTCGTGCAGGCGAACTTCGGCCGGACGCCGGAGCTCGTCGTGCTCGGCCGCAACGTCGGCCGCGCGCTCGCCGGCAAGGACCTGAAGGGGGCGGGCTCGATCATCGTCGTGCTGGCGACCGACGCGCCGCTCTTGCCGCACCAGCTGAAGCGGCTGGCGCGCCGCGCGACGCTCGGCATCGCGCGCACCGGCACGATCGGCCACAACTCCTCGGGCGACATCTTCCTCGCCTTCACCACGGCGAACGGCGCGGCGCTGCTGCCGAGCGAGAAGCCGATCGCGGTCGAGACGCTTCCCGAGGAGAAGATCGATGGCCTCTTCACCGCCGCGGTCGAGAGCGTCGAGGAGGCGATCCTGAACGCGCTGATCGCCAACGAGACCATGGTGGGGCGCGACGGGCACAGGATCGAGGCGCTGCCGCACGCGGCGCTGAAGTAAACCAACCGCCCCTCACCCCACCCTCTCCCCGCTTCGCGACCGCTTCGCGGGGCGAGGGAGCAGAAGGCACTGCCGCTGACGCTGCCGTCCCCTCGCCCCCGAAAGCGGGGAGAGGGACAGGGTGAGGGGTGTCGGTCGGTTACGCCGCCAGCCGTCGCTCGAAGTCCCGTGCCAGGCCTTCCAGCGCGGCGCCGGTATCTCCCTCGAACGATGCCCCGTGCATGATCGCCAGGCGCTTGGCCTTCAGCGCCGCCAGGCGGCGCAGCGTCGGCGCGGCGAGCGGGGTGATCGCGCTCGCCTGGAAGAGGTTCTCCGCCTCGATCGCGGGACCCAGCACGTCGCTCGCGGTCAGCGCCGCGCTCTGGCCCACGTGCGTGAGGAGATCGCCGCAGAAGAGCGTGGCGTCGCTCTCCTCGTAGAAGCAGCCGGCGTCCCAGCCGTGCGGCACGTGCGGCGTCGCGAGGTAGCGGAGGCGCTTGTCGCCGAGATCGATCGCCTCGTTGTCCTCCAGCATGCGCGGCGGCCGGTCGGCGAGGTCGTTCACCGACACCATGCAGCCGAGCGCGCCGTGCATCAGCTGCGCGTTCGGTGCCGCCGCGAGCCAAAGGTTCATCGCGCCGCACTCGTCGGCCTCGACGTGGCCGAAGCCGATCCAGCGCAGCCGTTCCACCGGCATGACGCGCGCCACCGCCGCCGAGACCAGCGGGAAGAGGCCGCGCATGCCGGTGTGGAAGAGGAAAGGCTCCTCGGCGTCGACCAGGAACTGGTTGAAGGTGAAGCCGGCCGGTGCAGCGACCTCCGGCACGAAGGTGGAGAGGCGGTAGACCTTCGGGGCGATCTCGTTGACGGTGGTTTCCATGATCAGTCGGGTTCCTTGTGTGAGCTGAGCGAAAGGCGGGCGGCGATGAGCCGCGTTGCTTCGGCCGCTGCTAGGGCAGGCTCCAGGCCCGCGGCGGCGAGGCGGCGGTAGAAGGCGTCGGAGAGCAGCGCCAGCACCGCGGGCCGCGCCCCCTCGTCCAGAGCGTGGGGCGCGAGTGCCGCGCGCAGCAGCGTCTCGATGCCGCGGTCGAGCCGCGCGAGATCGACGTCGAGCACGGCGAAGCGCCGGCGCTCGAGATAGGCGCTCTCCAGTCCCGGGATGGCGCGATAGACCTCGAAGAGCTGGCGTGTCAGCAGCAGCAGGCGCTCCTCCACGCTCTCGACGCCGCGGAAGACCGACGGGTGCGGCAGCGGGTGGGTCGCGAAGTTGTGGGCCCCGCAGGCGATGATCGCCTCGTGATAGGTCGGGAAATGGTGATAGGCGGCGCCGATGCTGACGCCGGCGCGCCGGGCGATCTGCTTCATCGAGGTTGCCGCGATGCCCTGCTCGTTGTGCAGCGCCACGGTCGCCGCGACCAGCCGCTGGCGTGTCTCTGCCGCCGTCTCCCGCCGCCTTTCCTGTCGATAGCGCCTCAACATTCGTCCATTTCGACAGAATATTCGATCGATTAATATGAACGAGTTCACAGGCAGAGCCAAGTGCTTGAATTAGGGGCCCCCGCATCCATCGGCTCGATCGCAATGGCTTGCGGCAAGGCGGGCCTGCTAGTGTTTCGCACCCCCTAGAAATGCAGGAGACGCGCTCATGGCCGCCAAGGTTCTCTATACCGCGAAGGTCCGCACCACCGGCGGACGCGAGCACGGCCTCTCCAAGAGCTCCGATGGGCACCTGGACCTCCGCCTGACCGCCCCGGGCAAGGGCGAGGGCACCAACCCGGAGCAGCTCTTCGCCGCCGGCTGGTCGGCCTGCTTCGAGGGCGCGCTCGGCGTGGCGGCGCTGCAGCGGAAGCTGACGCTGCCGGCCGCGACCGCCATCGATGCCGAAGTGGACCTGCTGAACGAGGGCCCCGGCAACTACCTCATCCGCGGCCGGCTCAACGTCTCGATCCCCGGCGTCGACCGCCAGACGGCACAGGCGCTCGTCGAGGCCGCGCACCAGATCTGCCCCTACTCCAAGGCGACCAGGGGCAACATCGAAGTGGAGCTCAAGGTCGTCTGACGTTATCCCCTCCACCACGCGAAGCGTGGGGGAGGTCAGGGAGGGGGTGTCGACGATTCGAGCTGCTTCGTCGCGACCCCCTCCCCAACCCTCCCCCGTGCTGCGCACGGTGGAGGGAGCCCCTGTTGCGCTGGACAAGGCGCAGCAAAACCGCCATAAACCCCGCCTTCGCGAGCCAGGTTGAGCCTCAATGCCCTGGACGGCCCGGGTGCTGACCCTTTTTCCGGAGATGTTTCCGGGGCCGCTGGGTCAGAGCTTGGCCGGCAAGGCCCTGGAGAAGGGGCTTTGGCGGCTGGCGGTGCGCGATCTCAGGGACTACGCCCAGGATCGCCATCGCACGGTCGACGACACGCCCTTCGGCGGCGGCGCCGGCATGGTGCTGCGGCCGGACGTGGTCGACCGGGCGCTGGACGCGGAGAAGGTGGAGGGGCTTCCCCTCCTCTACCTCAGCCCGCGCGGGCGGCCCCTGGAGCAGGGGCTGGTGCGCGAGCTGGCGGCGGGCGCGGGGCTGACGCTGCTCTGCGGCCGCTACGAGGGGATCGACGAGCGGGTGCTGGAGAAGCACCGGCCGGTCGAGCTGTCGGTCGGCGACTATGTGCTTTCGGGCGGCGAGCTCGGTGCCATGGTGCTGATCGACGCGGCGGTGCGCCTCCTGCCCGGGGTCATGGGCAACGAGGCCTCCTCGGAGGAGGAATCCTTCGGCGCCGCCTTCGACGGGCTGCTTCTCGAGCACCCGCACTACACGCGCCCGGCCGAGTGGCAGGGGCGCCCGGTACCGCCGGTGCTCCTCTCGGGGCACCATGAGGAGATCCGCCGCTGGCGCCTGGCCAGGGCGGAGGAGATCACGAGGGAACGCCGCCCCGACCTCTGGGCGCGCTACCTGAAGAGGAAGAAGGCCGAAGGACGCGAGTCATGAACACGATCCAGCAGATCGAAGAGAACGAGATCGCCAAGCTGACCGCAGAGCGCGGCGTGCCGGAGTTCGCACCGGGCGACACCCTCAAGGTGACCGTCAAGGTGGTGGAAGGCGAGCGCGAGCGGCTGCAGGCCTTCGAGGGCGTGTGCATCGCCAAGAAGATGCGCGGCCTCAACTCCTCCTTCACCGTGCGGAAGATCTCCTACGGCGAGGGTGTGGAGCGCGTCTTCCCGCTCTACTCGCCGCGCATCGCGACCATCGAGCTGGTGCGCCGCGGCGACATGCGCCGGGCGAAGCTCTATTACCTGCGCGGCCGCACCGGCAAGCGCGCCCGCATCGCCGAGAAGATCGTCAGCCGCGACAAGGCCGAGGCGCAGCAGCAGAGCGGCGGCGAGGAGTAGGGGCGCGACGCTCCGCATTCTGCTCCTTGGCCCATCCTTCGAGACGGCCGCTGCGCGGCCTCCTCAGGATGAGGTCGGTGGGTTTGTCGACAAACAAAGAACCTCATCCTGAGGAGCGATGCGCAAGCATCGCGTCTCGAAGGATGGGCCAAGGAGCCATGTGCTTCCGTCCTTGCCCCGGGCCGCGTCTCTGCCTAAGCCTATCGCCATGAGCAAGCCAAAGACCCTGTTCGACAAGATCTGGGACAGTCACGTCGTCGACCGGCAGGACGATGGCACCTGCCTCATCTACATCGACCGCCACCTGGTGCACGAGGTGACGAGCCCGCAGGCCTTCGAGGCGCTCCGGCTGGCCGGCCGCAAGGTGCGCCGCCCGGACGCCACGCTGCTGACGCCGGATCACAACGTGCCGACCGCCGGCGACCGCCGGCGCATCGACGATGAAGAGAGCCGCGTGCAGGTCGAGACGCTGCGCCAGAACGCCAAGGACTTCGGCCTCACGATCTTCGACATCGACGACGTGCGGCAGGGCATCGTGCACATCATCGGCCCGGAGCAGGGCTTCACGCAGCCCGGCATGACGATCGTCTGCGGCGACAGCCACACCTCGACGCACGGCGCCTTCGGCGCGCTCGCCTTCGGCATCGGCACCTCCGAGGTGGAGCACGTGCTGGCGACCCAGACGCTGCTGCAGCGGCCGGCCAAGAACATGCGCGTGCTGGTCGAGGGCACGCTGCCGCTCGGCGTCACCGCCAAGGACATGATCCTCGCCATCATCGGCAGGATCGGCACCGCCGGCGGCACCGGCCACGTCATCGAGTACGCGGGCGAAGCGATCCGCGGCCTCTCGATGGAGGGTCGCATGACGATCTGCAACATGTCGATCGAGGGCGGTGCGCGCGCCGGCCTGATCGCACCGGACGAGACCACCTTCGCCTACCTCGAGGGCCGCCCGCTGGCGCCCAAGGCCGGGCTGTGGGAGCAGGCGCTGGCCTACTGGAAGACGCTGCCCTCCGATCCCGGCGCGCATTACGACAAGGAGGTGCGCCTGGCCACCTCCGACATCGCCCCGCAGGTGACCTGGGGCACCAGCCCCGAGGACGTGATCCCGGTGACCGGCACGATCCCTGCG
>DATEDK010000231.1:0-5484 GCA_035281685.1 Kiloniellales bacterium
GGCGGCGACCGCGATTTCAGCATCGCGCGGCGCTATGGCGCGAGCCGGCTTCTGCGCATGCTGCTGGCGCCGGTGGCGACCGCGCGTATCGCAGGCCGCAGTATCGGCCGCATCGTCGCCCTGGGGCACAGGGTGAAACTGCCCTTCTGGGCCTATCCTTTGGCTGTCGGCGTCGCGCTCGCCTACCAGCTCTGCGCGTTCGCGGGACAGCTCCAAAGTGTCGCGCGCAATTCGCGACGGCACGACGGCGAAGAGCGGCAACAGAAGCCGCTGGGGGCCGGCTCCTAGCTGCGCCGCAGTCCCGCCCGTCGTGCCTGAGCACATCGATGCCGCCCGTTGGCGCGGCCGCATCGCCCCGAGGCGCGGGCTCCGCTTTGACCACTGCAGAACCGCTGGTTGCGCAACGGCGCGACCGACGCCTGGCAGCAGCGACCCGCCATCGCGGGCTGTATGCCGCGTGCTCGGCCGGGGCAGTGCAGGGATGGCGGCGAGCCTCGGCGGGGCACTCGTACAGGGCATACTGCTGCGCCCGCGCGCCATGCTGCACTGGCTGCGCCTGGGTCGCTCCGGACTGGGCTCGCTGCTCGGGCTCTTCTCGATCTTGCCTCGGCAGTACTAGCCGATCTCGACTGCGCTCATCGGCAGCCCGGTCCACGGGCTCGAGAGCCGCTTGACCCGCGGCACCGGCCAGCCGGCCTCCCGGCAATAGGTTTCCACCAGGTGGCGCACGTCCTGCGGCGAGAAGGCCTTCACCTTGCGGTTCGGCTGCAGCCGCTGGCGCACGGCGTGCACCGCGGCGGTGCCGACCACGCCGGATAGCGCGAGCTTCAGGCGCCGGCACAGGAGGGCCGCGCCGTGCTCATTGTGCTGCGCTTGCCGCGGCCGGCGCCGCGCCAGCACGACCTCGGCCAGCCGCTTGGCGGCGAAGCCGTCACAGGCGTTGAACACAGGTCTGATCCACTGCTCGAAGATGCCTGTCGCATCGTCGCGCGCTGCCAGCGCCGCCGGGTCGTCCAGCAGGCGGCAGAGGTCGTCCAGGCTCTTGGCGGAGACGCTGACGGCGCTATAAAGCGGCATCTGCTGGCGCAGCAAGTCGCTGTTCAGGTACTGCGCCTGGATGACCGGCACGCCCAGCAGCCGTGCCTCGACCGAGGTGTTGCAGTTCAGGTGCACGAGGTGCGTGGCGTTCGCCAGGACCGGCGCGATCGGGCCGGTGGTGTTGAGGTGGACGTTGGCGATGCCGGCCAGCGCCTTCTCATAGGGCGCCGCCGACTCGAAGGGATGCGGGCGCACCACGAACTGGCGGTGCGACAGGCGTCGGGGCAGTTCCGCGCAGAGATCGAGGAAAAGCGCGAAGCCGCGCCGCAGATCCGCCAGCAACCGCTCGACGTAGTCGGGGCTCCAGCCGCCGGCCAGCATGCCGCGGCGCACACGCTCGGGCTCGCCGTGATAGGGATTGACGCCGTTGAAGTTCGGGTTGAGCAGGATGTAGCCGCTGCGCTCGAACTGCAGCAGCCCGCGCCAGCGCGGCGCCAGCAGGTCGAAGCGCGGTGCGCCGGTGGCCAGCACCTTGGGTGCCAGTTTCGCGTCCGCCTTGGCGATCGCCTCGGCCGAAGCATCGCCCCAGGTAAAGTAGCCTTCGACTAGCGAGGACAGGTCGAGTGCGGCGATGGCGGCCGTCAGCATCGCGTGCCGCTCGCTGGAGAGGTAGCCCTCGTCGTCGAGCACGAAGACCGACTGACCTAGGCCGGCGAGCCAGCGAATGCCACCGATCGTCGACTTGCGCGCGTTGTTCGCTAGGATCGCATCGAGATTTGCTAAGCTCGCGTCGATCCAGGACATCTGCGCGGGAACGAGCACGGCCGCGGCGCCGGCGCGCACCAGCTCGAGCGCGACCAACACCGTGCCGGGCAGATCGCGTCGCGGGTGGTTCGCGATCAGGCCGATGTGGGGCCGGGTGTCCATCGTCGTTCCTCGGCCTCAGCCGCGGCCGAGCCGCAGCAGGCTGCGTCGCTCGGCCGGCCGCACGATGAAGAGCGTCAGCATCAGCGCCTGCACCGCCGACACCGCGGCGAAGCCGGCCAGCAGGCGAGGCCAGTCGTCGATATCGACGAGGGTAACGATCGCGGTGCCGACCGCCGCTGCCGGCAGCGAGGCGCCGAAGACGGTGAAGACCGGCTCTACCAGCCGCATGACCGGGATGCCGTATCGCCGCGCGTTCAAGCGCAGGACGGCGGGTGTTGCGTAGAGCATGCTGCAGAGCAGCCCGAGCCAGACCGCCTCCACGCCCATGACCGTCAGCAGCGGCAGCGCGACGACGATTGTGATGGCGGCCCGCCAGATGCTGATGACGGACGACTTGCGCAAGAACGCAAGCTCGGCGCGGCCCATCGCGTTCCAGAAACCAGCGGTCGCACTGAACAGCGGCAGTGCGCAGAGCGCGGAGAACCAGGGCCAGTAGGGCTCGACCTCGGCGCCCAGCCAGACGTGCAGCAGCGGCTTCGCCAGGCAGATGACCGGCAGCGAGATCAGGCTGGCGAGCGCCAGCAGGAGGCGCGGTCCGTCGATGGCGAGCTGTGCCAGCTGATCCTTGTCGCCCTTGGCGGACATCCGGACCACCACCGGCATGACCACCGAGTTGATCATGCTGATCATCGACCTCAGGAAAAGCGGCAGACGCTGGATCGCCTCGAACAGGCCGACCGCCGCCGCGCCGAGGATGTGGGCGATCACCAGGCGCGGCAATTGCCCGGCGAGCCTGCCGCCGACGCGCCGGCCGACGACGGCGCGCAGGTAGGCGCGCTCGGCGAAGAGCAGCGGGAAGTCTGGACGGACGTCTCGCCACGAGAACGGCCGCAATCCGCGGCTCGCCGCCCACAGCATCTGCAGCGAGCGCAGCACGTGACTGCCGAGGAAGGCGTAGGCGATGTAGAGCGCGGAAGCGTGATAGTGGATCAGGACGAGTGAGACCAGGCCATAGGCAAGTGTCGACCCGACATCGGTAATGCTGAGGTTCTTGAATCTCTCCTGGCCGCGCAGCGAGCCGTAGGCCACGCCGGCGGCGAAGAGCAGCGGCAGGGCGATGCCATGGGCCACGATCGCCGCTGCCAGCATGGCGCTTTGCTGCGCATCCATGGCGAGCAGCACCTGGGCGACGAAAGTCGGCGCAACGACTAACGGCACGGCCAGCAGAAAGCCTATTCCGGCCTGCAGCAGCATCGCGGCCAGCGCGGTGCGTAAGGCCTCCTGTCGCTTGCCGCTTGCCAGATCGCGCGCGGTCGCCCGCGCGACGATATCGGGAAGGCCGAAGTCGAAGATGGCAAAGAGCGTCCCCGGCATGAGGGTGCGCACCAGCATCAGCAGGCCGAAGACCGCCAGTCCATATTCCGCGACGATGAGACCGACAAGGACGAGGCCGATGACCCGCGACAGTCCGAAGGTGATGAGATTGACGATGCTGTGCCGGGCAATGGCGTGCATGGCTTCACACTACAGGAGGGAGCCGCCGGAACCGTGCGGCGACTGCGACAGGCGGGCAGCCGCGGTGCACGTCCACTACTCGATCAGGACGGCTGCCATCGGCATCGCCGTCCAGGGGCTGCGGAGCGTGCGGACCGCCGGAGCCGGTTGCCCGCTGTGAGTGGCAAGCGCGGTGAGCGCAGCGCGGATTCCCTCGGCAGTGAATTGCTTGGCGCGGCGGCGCGGCACGCGCCAGGCGCGCAGCTCGGCGATCGCCGCCGTGCCGAGCAGGCCGCCCAGGCCGACCCGCAGCAGACGCGCGGCTTTGGCCCTTGTTGACTCGCGTGGGGACGTCCCTTCGATGCCGCGCTGTCCCCTCGGCCGGCACCGGGCCAGCAGCGCCTCGGCGACACGCCGTGCCGCATAGCCGTCGCAGGGGCCGAAGGCGGGCTGGATCCATCGCTCGTGGATGCCGGTGCTGTCGTCCTTGGCAGCAAGATAGCCGTCGTCGTCCAGCATGCGGCAGAGCTCGTCCAAGCTGTCGGCGGTCACGCTGACTCCGGTGTAGAGCGGCAAGTGCTTGCGCAACAGCTCGGTGTTGAGAAAGCCGGCCTGGATCGGCCTGCCTCCCAGCATGCGGGTTTCCACCGAGGTATTGCAGTTGAGGTGGATCAGCCGGGCGGCGTTAGCGAGGACTGGGAAGACTTCGCCTTCCGTGTTCACGTGCACGTTCGGCAGGCCGGCCGTCGCTTCGCGATAGGGCTCCGCCCATTCGAAGGGATGCGGGCGGACGACGAATTGCCGGTGCGGCATGCGTTGCGGCAACGCCTTGCAGAGCTCGAGGAAGCTCGCGAAGCCGGCCCGCATATCGGCGAGGAAGCGGTCCAGGTAGCTGGGCTCCCAACCACCGGCGCGCATGGTCTGCCGCTCGGCCTCGGGATCGCGGCGCAGCGGATTGACCGAGTTGAAGTTGGGATTGATGAGAATGTAGTCGCGGCGGTCCCAGGTCAGCATGCCACGCCAGCGCGGGGCGAACATGTCGAAGCGCGGGCAGCCGGAGACCACGATCTTGGCGCCCAGCACCGGATCTGCCTGGGCGATCGTCGCCTTCGAGGCTTCGCCCCAGACGAAGTAGCCCTGCAGCAGGTTGCCGACATTGA
Organism: Kiloniellales bacterium; assembly: GCA_035281685.1. Taxonomy (GTDB): domain Bacteria; phylum Pseudomonadota; class Alphaproteobacteria; order Kiloniellales; family JACOMY01; genus DATEDK01. The sequence goes on from DATEDK010000231.1 coordinate 4,620, forward strand.
GCTCGCTGAGCGCGCACAGCAGCATCTTGTGCCGGTCGGCGGAGAGATAGCCCTCGGTATCGAGGACGAAGATGTCCTTGTCCTGCCTGGCGAGCCAATGCATCGCCTGCAGGTTGCCGCGCCGGGCAAAGTTGAACATCACCGCGTCGACGCCGGTCATCGCGGCGCCGAGCCACGACAGGTAGGAGGGCAGGATCACCACGCTTGCGCCCGCGCGACTCAGCTCCAGCGCGACCAGCAGCAGGCCGGTCATGTCGCGCTGCGGATGGTCGAGCACCAATCCGATGCGTGGAGCGTGTGTCATCGCGGCTGCCTCTCGGCGATGCGGTCGAGGCATCACGTAGATGCCCTTGTGCTCGCCCAGGCGGTCGCCGGCGCGCAGCACCGCCGGCGTGAAGAGGTAGAGCGAGCCGTTCTCCGGGTAGCGCTTTTCGACGAATTGCCGCGGCCTGCGGTTGCGCCAGTCGTAATTGACCGACTGCGGCTGCCCCGCCTCGTCGACGCGTCAGGTAAAAAAATCCACCACCTCGGTGGCGGCCGGATCGAATGAGTCGGGTCCGGCTCGCGCAGCAGGTGGCGGCGGAAATCGCCATCGGTAATGACCCCCAGCGCCCGGCGCGCGCTATCGACCACCACCAGGATGCCGGCGCGGTTCTCGTTCAGCCGGCGGAAGGCCTCCTCGATGGGGGCCTCCTCCGGAATCTCGTAGGAGCTAGGATCAATCATGCGAAGTGTCTAGGAAGCTGCCACTCGGCCCAGGCCGCGAAGGACTTGTAGTCGCCGGGCAAGCTGAAATCAACGAAGGCCCCGGTGAGGCGACAGGCCGCAAGCCGGCCCTCGGCCGCCAGCAGCTCCAGCAGGTCGT
>DATEDK010000232.1:0-4426 GCA_035281685.1 Kiloniellales bacterium
TCGGCCTTCACGATGCGGCCCTGCGGGCCCGAGCCCTGGAGCTGGCCGAGCTCGAGCCCGGCCTGCTCGGCCATGCGCCGGGCGAGCGGCGAGGCGAAGATGCGCTCGCCCTCCTGCTTCGGTTGAGCCGCCTTCGGTTGCGCCGGCTGGGCTGCGGGCGCTGCCTGACCGTTCCCCTTGGCCGCCGGCGCAGGAGCGGGCGCAGGCGCTTCGGCTTTCTTTGCTTCCGCCTTGGGCGCCTCGGCCGGCTTCTCCGCCTTGGGCGCCGGTGCCTCGCCGACGCTCTCGCCCTCCTCGGCGATGACGGCGATCGGCGTGTTGATCGGAACGTTCTCGGTGCCGGCCTCCACGAGAATCTTCGCCAGCACGCCCTCGTCGACCGCCTCGACCTCCATCGTCGCCTTGTCGGTCTCGATCTCGCAGAGCACGTCGCCGGCGGCGACCTTGTCGCCGACCTGCTTCAGCCACTTCGCCAGCTTGCCTTCGGTCATGGTCGGCGAGAGCGCCGGCATGAGGACGTTCGTAGACATGGTTGGTCGTTCCCCTCGCCGGCCTAGCGGTAGCAGACTTCCTTGGCGGCGCTGACGATGTTGACCGCCTGCGGCAGCGCCAGCTTCTCCAGGTTCGCGGCGTAGGGCAGCGGCACGTCGGCGCCGTGCACGCGCTTCACCGGCGCGTCCAGCCAGTCGAAGGCCTGCTCCATCATGACGGCGGCGATCTCCGAGCCCATGCCGGCAAGGGGCCAGCCCTCCTCGCAGGAGACGATGCGGTTGGTCTTGCGCACGGAGGCCACGATCGTCGGGATGTCGAGCGGCCTGAGGGTGCGCAGGTCGATGACCTCGGCGTCGATGCCGTCCTTCGCCAGCTCCTCGGCCGCGGCCAGCGCCTTGCCGACCATGATCGAGAAGGCGGTGATGGTGACGTCCTTGCCCGGCCGCACGACCTTCGCCTTGCCGAGCGGCACGATCCAGTCGTCGGCCTTGGGCACCGGGAAGGACTGGCCGTAGAGGATCTCGTTCTCCAGGAAGATGACCGGGTTCGGATTGCGGATCGCGCTCTTCAGCAGGCCCTTGGCGTCGGCCGCCGACCAGGGCGAGACGACGATCAGTCCCGGCACGTGCGCGTACCAGGAGGCATAGCACTGCGAGTGCTGGGCTGCGACGCGCGCGGCGGCGCCGTTCGGGCCGCGGAAGACGATCGGCGAGGTGATCTGCCCGCCCGACATGTAGTGCGTCTTGGCGGCCGAGTTGATGATCTGGTCGATCGCCTGCATCGCGAAGTTGAAGGTCATGAACTCGACGATGGGGTGCAGACCGTACATCGCGGCGCCGACGCCGAGCCCGGCGAAGCCGTGCTCGGTGATCGGCGTGTCGATCACGCGCTTCGGCCCGAACTCGTCGAGCAGGCCCTGGCTCACCTTGTAGGCGCCCTGGTACTGCGCGACCTCCTCGCCCATCAGGAAGACCTTGGGGTCGCGGCGCATCTCCTCGGCCATGGCGTCGCGCAAGGCCTCGCGCACGGTCTGCGACACCGTCTCGCCGGTCCATTCGGGCTCGGCGGCGGCCGGCACCTGCTTCGGCCGCTCGGCAGATACGCCGGTGTCGGCCTTCTCCTTCGCCTGCTCCTTGGCGGCCCTTTCGGCCGGCGCATCGGCCGCCGCGGCGGGCGGCGGTGCGGCGGCTGACGCCGGAGCCGGTGCCTTGCGCGCCGGCGCCTCGCTCAGGTCCTCGCCATCGGCGGCGATGACGGCGATCGGCGTGTTGACGGCGACATTCTCGGTGCCGGCCTCGACCAGGATCTTCGCCAGCGTGCCCTCGTCGACCGCCTCGACCTCCATCGTCGCCTTGTCGGTCTCGATCTCGCAGAGCACGTCGCCGGAAGCGACCTTGTCGCCGACCTGCTTCACCCACTTCGCGAGCTTGCCCTCGGTCATGGTCGGCGAGAGGGCCGGCATCAGGACTTCCGTGCTCATGGCCCTACTCCGCAGCCTCGACCAGCACCTCGGTCCAGAGCTCCTTCTCGTCCGGCTCGGGCGAGTGCTGCGCGAAGTCGGCGGCGTCGGTGACGATGTCCTTCACCTCGCGGTCGATCTCCTTGAGCTGCGCCTCGTCGACCACCTTGCCCAGGATGCGCGCCTTCAGCGTCTCGATCGGGTCATGCTCGGAGCGGTATTTCTGCACCTCCTCCTTGGTACGGTACTTCGCGGGGTCGCTCATCGAGTGGCCACGGTAGCGGTAGGTCAGCATCTCCATGATGTACGGGCCCTTGCCCGCCTTCACGTGGCCGATCACCTCGCGGCCGGCCTCCATCACCTTTTCGACGTCCATGCCGTCGACCTGCACGCCGGGAATGCCGTAGGGCTGGCCGCGGTGATAGAGCTCGGTCGGGTGCGCCGAGGCGCGCTCGATCGAGGTCCCCATGCCGTACTTGTTGTTCTCGATGATGACGACCAGCGGCAGCTTCCAGAGCGCGGCCATGTTGAAGGTTTCGTAGACCTGGCCCTGGTTCAGCGCGCCGTCGCCGAGGTAGGTCAGGCAGCAGGCGCCCTCCTCGAGGTACTTGTGCGCGAAGGCGATGCCGGCGCCGATCGGCACCTGCGCGCCGACGATGCCGTGGCCGCCGAAGAACTTCTCCTTGCGGCTGAACATGTGCATCGAGCCGCCCTTGCCCTTGGAGTAGCCGGTGGCGCGGCCGGTCAGCTCCGCCATCACGCCCTTGGGATCCATGCCGCAGGCCAGCATGTGGCCGTGGTCGCGGTAGGAGGTGACGACCGAGTCCTTGCCGGTCTCGATGCAGGCCTGCATGCCCACGACGACCGCTTCCTGGCCGATGTAGAGGTGGCAGAAGCCGCCGATGAGGCCCATGCCGTACATCTGTCCCGCCTTCTCCTCGAAGCGGCGGATCAGCAGCATGTCGCGGTAGAGCTTCAGCAGGAGCTGCGGGTCCTGCTCGGGCGCCTTGGCCTTGCCGTCGGTCTTGCGGGGCTCGGTTTTCGGCGCGGATTTCGTGGCGCTCTGCGCGCCGGCCTTGCTGGCGGCCATGCCTCCCCTCGCTTTCTACCGCCGCTCGCATTGGCGGCGTGCTTGTCGCAAAGGTAATGCCATGGCAGCGGCCGAACAAGCTGCGCCGTTCGGACCGAAATCGTTACCGATCAATTACTTAGTGGTGTTAACTGCGGATTGATTAATTTGCGCTCGGCGCGGACGGCAGCAGGATCACGCGCTCCTCCGCCCTGAGGAAGCCCAGCACGGCCTGCGCGCGCTCCTCGAGGAGATCGGGATCGAGTGAAGCCGACGACAACGCCTTGACGCGCCGCGCCTCGGTTTCGAGCTCACCCTGCAGCACGGAGGCGGCGACGCGCGCTTCCGCGATCTGGTCTTCGAGGCGCAGATAGGCGCGCAACCCCCGATCGCCCTGCAGCAGGTGATAGCCGAAGTAGGCGACGAGGCCGAGCGCGAGGAACTGCGGCACGACCCAGCGCAGGCGGCGGCGGACTTCCGTGGCGAGACTCGGCATGGACTCGACGGAATCACGCCGAGTCGCGTTGCGTCAAGCAGAAGCGACTCCGAAGCGACTCGGAGTTGGTGACTCGACTTGCATACCCACATGACTCCCCGGAAGCCGCGCAGCGGCTGTCCGGGGCCCATGGATGGAGCAGCACGGAGAGGTCCGTGCCTTTCGATCCGTGGGCCCCGGACAAGCGCTTCGCGCTTTCCGGGGAGTCATGGAGGAAGGAACGCGACCCGTCAGAGCCGCTTGCGGTACTCGAACTCGGTGGTGTTGCTGGCGTCGGCCAGGAGCCGCGTCATCGGCTGGCGGTGCCAGCCGAGCCGCTCGTAGAGACGGTGCGCCTCGACGAAGCGCGTGTCGGTCCAGAGCCGCAGCGCCTTGAGCCCCGCCATGCGAGCGCGGGCCTCGGCATGCCGGGCGAGCTGCGCACCCAGACCTTTCCCGCGCGCGGCCTTGGCGACATAGAGTTTCTTCAGCTGCGCGGTCGCACTGCAGAGCGCGACGGAGGCGACGATGCGGTGACCTCGCTCCACCACCCACCAGCCGCCGGGCGCGGCATAGGCAGTTCCGGGGCGGCGCAGCTCCGGCTCCTCCTCGTCGACCAGCAGGATGCAGCCGGAATAGTCGGCGTAGGCCTCGGCGACGATGGCGACGATGGCGGCGCTGTCGCCATCGCGGGCGGCACGCAGATTCACTGGCGGAAAGCACCCCGCCCGGCATAGCGCGCGGCCGGGCCGAGCGCCTCCTCGATGCGCAGCAGCTGGTTGTACTTCGCGACGCGCTCCGAGCGCGCCGGCGCACCGGTCTTGATCTGCCCGGCATTGGTGGCGACCGCGAGGTCCGCGATGAATGCATCCTCCGTCTCGCCCGAGCGGTGCGAGACGATCGAGCGATAGCCGGCCTGTGCCGCGCAACG
>DATEDK010000233.1:0-10275 GCA_035281685.1 Kiloniellales bacterium
CCTGCAGATCGTCGGGCCGATGCACGAGGACGGCCTCGTGCTGCGCGCGGCCGCCGCCTACGAAAGAGCCGCCGGGCCCTTCCCGCTGCCGCAGATGTAAGCGTCACCCACAACCTCGTCACCCCGGATGCGCCGCAGCGCGCGGCGGTGCGGTGCTGATCCGGGGCGGCTCGGAACCTTAGAGAAGCCCCGGATCTGCGCAGCAGCACTGCGTGCTGCAGCGCGTCCGGGGTGACGAGATCAGGTTGCGCTGAATAGCGCCCCTACCCCGGCGGCTCTTCCTCGTAGGTCTCGACGTGCTTGGGAATGACCACGCCCGGCATGCGCCGCTTGGTCCAGATGTGCTTGGCTCGGCTGAGGTCGGGCGGGCTGTCGAGGGAGCCGCCCTTGACCGAGATCGTCTCCTCGCGCGCCGGGTCGCCGTGCCAGCAGCGCGAGCCGCAGGTCGGGCAGAAGTAGCAGTCGAGCGTGCCGGCGACCTTCGCCTTGCGCGTCCAGACGCGCGGCGTGCCCTTCACCACCGCGAAGTCGGCGCTGCGCACGATCACCGAGATGCCGAAGGCGGAGGCCGACTGGTGCCGGCACTCCAGGCAATGACAGACGTAGAGGTCGACCGGCTGGCCGCGCACCGCGTAGCGCAGCGCGCCGCACTGACAGCCGCCTTGCAGGATCAGCTCGGACATGCGGCCAGTCTAGCGAGCGGCTCCGAGAAAAGCGCCGGCCGCGGGGAGTGCGGTGCGGCCGGCGCCTCCTTCCCTTGCGGGATCGCCTCCTCGCGGCGTCAGGCCGCCTCGGAGTCGGCGCGGGACTTGTGGATGTAGGCGCGCTGGCAGTGCTCGCTGCAATAGGACTTGCCCGGCACCACCTCGGCACCGCAGAAGTGGAAATTGGCCTCACCCGGGTCGCCGATCGGCCAGAGGCAGGCCTTGATGCCGCGCGCGACGCGGCGGGTCGGCTGCACGAGCGGCGGCGGCGCCGCCGGCCGCTCGGCTGCGGCGGCCGGCGCCTCGGCCTTCTCCGTCAGCTCGGCCAGCGCTTGGCTCGGCCTGGCATGGTGCCGGCGCACCGGCATGGCGAAGGGCTTCGGCAGCACCGCCATGCGCCGCACCGGCGGCCGCGCCCCCTTGCGGATCGGCGAGGGCCGGGCCGGCAGCTTCAGGCGATGCGCCTTGCCCACCACGGCGTTCTTCGACACGCCGAGCTGGCGGCCGATGGCGGAAGCGGAAAGACCCTGGTCCCACAGCTTGCGCAGCTGCTCGATGCGATCATCGGTCCAGGTGACGATTTCGTTCATGGCCGGACTCCCGAGCTTGTGGCGGCCACGCTCAAGATTTAGTGCCCCTATCGATATCTTGAGCTTGACTTCGTAAGGACCACAATATCTCGGGGGTCGAACAGCGTCGAGTCACTTGGATTCGGGATGTTGTGGAAAAGGTGGATAGCCCTCTGCTAGAGCCTCTCCATGCCTACCGCAGCGCAGCAACAGCCAGGCCGCCCCGTCTCGGGCCTGACGCCGCTTCTGATCGCCATCGGCGCGATGATGGTGGTGGTCGCGGCCTCGAACTGGCTGGTGCAGTACCAGATCAACGAATGGCTGACCTGGGGAGCCTTCACCTACCCCGTCTCGTTCTTCGTGACCGACCTCACCAACCGCGCCTACGGACCCGCACGCGCGCGCATCGTGGTCGGGGCCGGCTTCGCGCTGGCGGTGGCGCTCTCCCTGTGGCTGGCGCCCTGGCGCATCGCGGTCGCGTCGGGAGCCGCCTTTCTCGTGGCCCAGCTGCTCGACATCCAGATCTTCAACCGGTTGCGGCGGCTCCAGTGGTTTTGGGCGCCCCTCATCTCCTCGGCGATCGCCTCGGTCCTGGACACCTACATCTTCTTCGCCGGCGCCTTCGCCGGCACCGGGGTGGCCTGGCACACCCTGGGGCTGGGCGACCTTGCGGTGAAGCTGGCCTTTGCGATCCTCCTGCTGGCGCCCTTCCGACTGCTGATGCCGCAGCTCCCGACCTGGTGGCCGCGCTCCCCTATCGCTGCTCGACCTCTGTGAGGATTTGCTCGAGGTCGGAGTTGAAGGTGGCCGGGTCCTCCAGCTGCACGAAGTGGCCGACACCTTCCATCTCAATCACCGCGAAGTCGCCGTACTTGCGGTTGGCTTCGACGTTGGTGGGCATGGAATAGCCGCCATAGGGCTTGGCGTTAATGCAGCGGATCGGCACGGCGGCCGCCTGCATCGCGGCCGCCTGATCGAACCTGCCGATCTCGCCCATCAGCTGGATCAGCGCCGCCTGGTCGGCCAGCAGCGCCTGCTCGACGATCCACTGCCGCAGCGCATCGTCCTTCAGCACCATCGTGCCCATGAAGTGGCGTACCTGCCCCTTGAAGTCCTGGCGCAAGGCCGCGAGCCACTGATCCATCTGCTCCTGCGGCACCTTGAAATCCGCATCGTGCAGCGTGTCGGCGCAGACCACTGCCAGCGTGCGATCCGGCAGCAAGGCCGCGGCCAGCAGCGCCACCGGTCCGCCCATCGAGTGCCCGATCAGCACGACCCGATCGAGCTCGAGTGCCTCGACGACAGTCGCCACATCCTGGGCATAGGCCGCAAGCGTCCAGTCCTGGCGCGAGCGGCTGGAGGCGCCGTGGCCCGGAAGGTCGAGCGCGACTACGGCGTGATCCTCGGCGAAGACGTCGAGCTGCTCCCTCCAGAAGGCGCGGTTGCAGGACCAGCAGTGGATGAAGACCAGAGCCGGCTTGCCCCCGCTCAGGTGCTCGGCGCCGCGGATGTCATAGGCAATGGTCTGGCCGTCGGTCGCCTCGACCGTGCCCTGCGTGACCTCGGCCGCAGCGGCCGGCAGGGCGAGCAGCACGAGGGCGATGGCGATCAGAGTTCGGAGCATGGGACCCTCCTCCGGGCTTGCCGGATCAGGATCGGAAAACAGCGGCGACCGTCCCGGCGTTCACGCGCACCTTGTCAACCGGCGGCGGGCCATGCGCAACTAGAGTGCCTGCCAGGGAAGAAGCGCCCAGGGAGAGGACCATGCAGTTGATCATCGATCGCGCCGATTTCCGCCGCCTGTCGCCGGCCACGCAGCGCGAGCTGATGGAGATGCTGACCGGCCGTTCGGAGATGCAAGCCAAGCGCGCCGAGGCACCGGGTCTGCGCTGGCGCGTCCCCTACGACCTGCCGGAGGACATCGCGCAGCGCCTGATCGCCAAGCTCGACGGCAAGCACCTCGAGCTGCTGCGGCTCTTCGCGCGCAGCAAGGACGGCCGGGTCTCCATGGACCAGTTTCTCAAGCTGACCGGCAGCGACGACCTCAAGGCGACGACCGAGCTCCTGCACGACATCACCTCGCGGCTGCGCCGTCTGATCGACGATCCGGAGAAGAAGGCGCAGCTCGCGCACTGGGACTTCGATGCCACCAAGTGGGACGAAGGCCAGACCACCATCGTCGACGGCGTCTACTTCGTCAGCGACAAGACGCGGCGCACGCTGGAAGCGGCGCTGGGCAGGCGCGGGAAGTAGCGGGTTCGGTCGCGCGGCTCGCCTACCGATTCTCGTCATCCCGGACGCGCTGCGGCACGAAGTGCTGCTGCGCAGATCCGGGAATTTTTTTGTCAGGCACCCGAGGGCCCGGATCAGCACCGCACCGCTGCGCGCTGCGGTGCATCCGGGCTGACGAGGGGCGAAGCGTCTAAGACTGCAGGATCTGCCGCACCGTCTTGCCTTCCGCCAACCTGTCGAAGGCGGCATTGAGCTCGCCGTGGCCGATGCGCTCGGAGAGCAGGCGATCGACCGGCAGGCGGCCCTTGCGGTAGAGGCCGACGTAGCGCGGGATGTCGCGCAGCGGCACGCAGGAGCCGATGTAGCTGCCCTTCAGCGTGCGCTCCTCGCCGACCAGGCTGACCTGCTGGATGCTGACGCTCTTCGAGGGATGCGCGAGCCCGGCCGTCACGGTCGTGCCGCCGCGCCGCGTGATGCGGTAGGCGAGCTCCAGCGCCGGCACCGAGCCCGCCATCTCGAGCGCATGGTCGACACCGCCGGCGCTCGCGGCGCGCACCTGTCCCTCGGCGTCCCTGTCGGCGGCGTTGATCGCATGGGTCGCGCCCAGCTGGCGCGCCAGCGCCAGCTTCTCCGGCACGAGGTCGAGCGCGATCACCGGATCGGCGCCTACCAGCAGCGCGCCGAGCAGTGCGTTCAGGCCGACGCCGCCCAGCCCGACGACGGCCACGGCCTGCCCGGCCTGGACCTTCGCCGTGTTCAGCACAGCGCCGACGCCGGTCATGACTGCACAGCCGAAGAGCGCGGCCTCCTCCAGCGCCACCGCCTTGTCCACCTTCACCAGCGAGCGGCGCGAGGTCACGGTGAAGCGCGAGAAGGCGGCCACGCCCATGTGGTGGTTGATCGCCTTGCCGTTCTTCGACAGCGGCCGCCGGCCGGACAGCAGGCGGCCCTCGCCGTTCGCCTTGGCCGCGGGCTCGCAGAGCGCAGGACGGCCTTCGCTGCAGGGCAGGCAGTGGCCGCAGGCCGGCACGAAGGTCATCACCACGTGATCGCCTTCGGCCAGGTCGTCGACGCCCGGACCCAGCTCGCGCACCACGCCGGCCGCCTCGTGCCCCAGCGCCATCGGCAGGGGTCGCGGCCGAGCGCCGTCGATCACCGAGAGGTCGGAGTGGCAGAGCCCGGCCGCCTTGACCTCGACCAGCACCTCGCCCGCGCCCGGGCCGTCGAGGTCCAGCTCCTCGATCCTCAGCGGCTGGCTCTCGGCATAGGGGCGCGGCAGGCCCATCTCGTAGAGCACGGCGGCGGTGGTTTTCATCGTCCCTCCCTGGCTTTGCCCTCAGCTTGCCACCTGCATGGGCGCCTCGTCTTGCGGCAGAGTGAGAGTGACCATGAGCTACGACCTCGTGACCGGCGCCAGCGGCTTCATCGGCCGCGCGCTCTTCCGCTCGCTGATCGCCGATGGCCGCGCCGCCACCGGCATCGCGCGCAAGGGGCCGGGCAGCCTCGGCGACTGGCATGCGCAGGACCTGGCACAGGACCAGGCACTGCCGGCGGGACTGATGAAGGGCACCGACACGCTCTATCACCTGGCGGCCTTGGTGCATGCCGGTACGCCGCGCGGTGCGGCGGAGAAAGCGCGCCTCAAGCGCATGAACGTCGATCTGCCGGAGAGGCTGGCGCGGCAGGCCGCGGCCGCGGGCGTCCGCCGCCTGGTGTTCCTGAGCTCGATCGGAGCCCAGGCGCGCAGCAGCGGCACGCTGCTCGACGAGAGCGGCCCTTGTCATCCTTCCGATGCCTACGGCGCCTCCAAGCTCGCAGCGGAAGAGGCACTGAGACGGATCGCCGCCGAGACCGGCCTCGAGGTGGCGATCCTGCGCCCACCGCTGGTGGTGGGACCAGGCGCGCCCGGCAATCTCGCGCGGCTGATCGCCTGGGCGCGCAAGGGCCGCCCCTTGCCCGCCGCGACACTCGCGAACCGGCGGCACATGGTCGGCGTGACGAACCTGGTGGCGGCGCTGCGCCTCGCGGCAATGCATCCGGCGGCCGCCGGCGAGACCTTCATCGTCGCCGACCCCGAGCCGCTCTCGACCGGCGCGCTCTACCGCCTGCTGGCCGAGGCTGCCGGCCGTCCGGCGCGCTTTCTGCCGCTGCCGGCGCCTCCCCTTGCATGGGCGCTGAAGAGCACCGGCCGCGCCGCCCTGGCCGAGGGTCTCTTCGGCGACCTGCTGGTGGATGCGGGGAAGATCCGCCAGCGCCTCGGCTGGCAGCCGGCACGACCGCTCGCCGAGGAGCTGCGCGCGGCGGTCACTTCGACTTAGAGCAATCGGTCGCGCTCCAACTCACCTCCCGTTGAGGGGACTGCCGCAATATCGCCTGTCATCCCGGCCGAGCGCAGCGAGAGCCGGGACCCAGGGGACACGTAGCTGAGCCTATGGCCCCTGGGTCCCGGATAAGCGCTTCGCGCTTTCCGGGAATGCCAGTCTTGTTGGGTTATTGCGACGCCCCCTCAAGGGGGAACCTCGATGGGTTTCGCTTTAGACCCTCCTCGTCATGCGCGGGCTTGACGCGCGCATCCAGTCCTTTGATTCGACCCCGAACAAGCTGCTGGATCGCCGGGTCACCCCCGGGTTCAACCCAGGGCCGGCGATGACAAGCGTCAGGGGGTTTGGAAGAACACCTCTCTGTCAGCACTCCTCCAGGCTTGCTGCTAAGGAACTGAATCGTAAAGATTTTGTGTTGCTCTCCCTGACGAGGGCTTGCACCCTTTCCCGAATATCCGGCGGCGGCCGGAGTCGCGAGAGGGCAGCGAGGAGAGCAATCCATGCGAGTGCACGAGAGCGCCCTGGCCTTGCAGCTACGGGGCTATCGGCTGGCGACGGCGGAGATCCTCTACCACATGCCCGATCATCCGGGCGTCCTGCAGCAGTTCGTCTGGCAGCACATGGACATCGCGCCGGACTATCCGCGGCTACAGAAGTTCCTCGACTACTGGCGCCGCAACATCGAGGCAGTGCTGCACTCGGTGAAGGTCGGCCGCGTCGAGCTGATACGCCCGGCGGAGATCAGGCTCGCGCGCGCCGAGTTCCGGCTGCACTGAGCCGGCTGCAGAAGGCTTCGATCCGGCGGCAGGCTTCGGCCAGGACGTCGTCGGGCAAGCCGAGCGACATCCTGAGGAAGCCTTCGCCCTGGTGGCCGAAGCCGTCGGCCGGCAGCAGCGCGACGTCCTCCTCCTCAAGCAGCCGGCGCGCAAAGTCCTGCGAGGAGAGCCCGCTAGCCCGGCAGTCGGCCATGGCGAACATGCCGCCCTCGGGCGAACGGCAGGCCAAGCCCGGCAGGCGGTCGAGCCAGGGCGCCACCAGGTCGCGCCGGCGGCGATAGGCCTCGCGCATCTGCGCGATCTCCTCGCTGGCCTCGCGGATCGCCACGACGCCCGCCTCCTGGATGAAGCCCGGCGAGCCGTAGAGCATGCAGAGCAGCAGGTTGTGCAGGTGGCGTGCCAGCGTCTCCGGCCCGATCGCCCAGCCGACGCGCCAGCCGGTCATCGCATGCGACTTCGAGAGGCTCGAGACGACGACCGTCCGCTCGGCCATGCCGGGCAGGCTGGCGGGCGAGACGTGCGGCTGCTCGAAGGTGAGCGAGGCATAGACCTCATCCGACACCAGCCAGAGGTCGTTCGCCTTCGCGATCGCGGCGATTGCCTCGCCTTCGGCGCGAGTCATCACCGCGCCGGTCGGATTGTGCGGCGTGTTGATCAGGATGGCGCGGGTCTTTGGGCCGACCGCGCGCTCCAGCGCCGCAAGGTCGATATGGAAGCCGCGATCGGGATCGAGCGGCACCTGCACCATGCGTCCGCCGGCCGCGCCCACCACCGCCTCGTAGGTCGAGTAGGCCGGATCGGGCGAGATCACCTCGTCGCCCGGGCCCACGAGCATCTGCATCGCGCAGAAGATCGCATTCTGCGCGCCGGCCGCGACCACCACCTGCGAGGGGGCGACGCGCTGACCGGTGGTCTTCTCGTGCCAATCGGCGATGGCTTGGCGCAGCGCCAACGGACCCACGATCTCCGTGTAGTGGGTGTTGCCGTTTCGCATGGATTGCACCGCTGCTTCTACAACCACGGGCGGCGTGTCGAAGTCGGGCTCGCCTACGGTCAGGAAGATCACGGGATGGCCGGCGCGCTTGCGTTCCGAGGCAAGGAAATGCAAGTGCCAGGCCTCGCTGCCGCGCCCGGCGATGTCTTCGGTTCTGGAGGAGTAGCGCATGGCCGGCAGGTTTAGCGGGCGGGCGGTGGCGGCACAATGGCGGCACCCCCAACGTGGGGGCTTGCAGGAGCGCGGCTGCGCGGGGATTACTGGTTCGGGATCAGCAGCGTGGCCATCCAGGACGAAAAACCGGCGGGCGGGACGGAAGAAGACGCCGCCGTCCTCGCGAGCGAGCCGCCGTTCGACGGCGGCGCGCGCGCGCGGCGCGTGCCCTGGAGCCTGATCGCCAAGACGCTGGTCACGCTCGGTCTGATCTGGCTGATCGTCGACAAGGTCGAGTTCTCGGAAGTCGCGGCGCGCCTCAGGCAGATGGATGCCGTCTGGCTCGGCGCCGCCTGCCTGCTGATCTTGCTGCAGTACGCCACCGCGGCGCTCCGCTGGTCGCTCATCCTGCGGGCGCTCGACGACCGCCTGCCGGCGCGCAAGATCGTCGAGATCTTCCTGATCGGCCTCTTCTTCAACCAGGCGCTGCCCTCCTCCATCGGCGGCGACGCGCTGCGCATCTGGCGCGGCTACAACGCCGGCCTGCCGCTCTCCCGCGCGGTTTCCTCCGTGCTGCTCGATCGCGCGCTCGGCTTCGTTGCGCTCTTCGTGCTGGCCGCCGTCGGCCTGCCGTGGAGCTTCGAGCTGCTGCACGGCCAGCCGCTGCGCTGGCTGACGCCCATCCTTGCGCTGGCCGCCTTCGTCGCCTTGGCCGTGCTCCTCATGCTCGACCGCCTGCCCGCGAGCTGGCGGCGCTTCCGCCTGGTGCGCGGCCTCGCCGGCCTGGCGCGCGACGGCCGCCGCGTGCTGCTGCACCCGGTGACGCTGGGCGCGATGCTGGCCGTCGGCCTCGCCTCGGCGCTCGCGGTGGTGACGGTCTTCTATGCGCTGGCCGCGGCGCTCGGCCTCGATCTCTCGATCCTCTCCTGCCTGCTCCTGGTGCCCGTCGTGCTGACGGTGACCGCGGTGCCGATTTCGCTCGCCGGCTGGGGCGTGCGCGAGGGTGCCGCGATCTTCCTCTTCGGCCTGGTCGGCATGGCGGAGCACGACGCGCTGGCGATCTCGCTCTGCTACGGCCTGCTCGCTGCTGCGACCAGCCTGCCGGGCGGCATCGTCTGGCTGGCGACGCGCGAGCGCGACCGCGCGGCAGCGAAGGCGGCGTAGGAAGCCTACCGACCAACACCCCTCACCCTGTCCCTCTCCCCGCAAGCGGGGCGAGGGGACGGCAGCGTTGATAGCGGGCCAGGGGTCCCCTCGCCCCGCGGGAGCGGGGAGAGGGACAGGGTGAGGGGCGCTTTGTCGGTCAGACCCCGCCCTCTTCGCTCAGGCTCATCAGGCTGGCGTTGCCGCCGGCCGCCGTGGTGTCGCGGCTCTGCACCCGCTCGACGGCGAAGCGGTGGAGGTAGCGTGGGCCGCCGGCCTTGGGACCGGTCCCGGACAGGCCCTCGCCGCCGAAGGGCTGCACGCCGACGATGGCGCCGATCATGTTGCGGTTGACGTAGATGTTGCCGGCGCGCACGCGGCCGGCGATCTCGTCGGCGGTGGCGTCGATGCGCGTGTGGATGCCGAGCGTCAGGCCGTAGCCGGTCGCGTTGATCTGCCCGATCACGTCGTCCAGCCGCTCGCCCTTGAAGCGCACGACGTGCAGCACCGGGCCGAAGACCTCCTTCTGCAGCTGGTTCAGGCTGTCCAGCCGGAAGGCGACCGGCGGCACGAAGTGGCCGTGCTCCAACCCCTTCGGCAGGGGAGTCTCGGCGATCAGGCGGCCCTCGGCCTTCAGGCGCTTGATGTGGCCCTCCAGCATCGACTTGGCTTCCTCGTCGATGACCGGGCCGACGTCGGTCGAGATTTGGCTGGGGTCGCCGACGCGGAGCTCGGCCAGGGCACCGCTCAGCATGTGCAGCATCCTGTCGGCGACGTCTTCCTGCACGAAGAGGCAGCGCAGCGCCGAGCAGCGCTGCCCCGCCGACTGCGCCGCCGAGGTCAGCACGTCGCGCACCACCTGCTCCGGCAGAGCGGTCGAGTCGACGACCATCGCGTTCTGCCCGCCTGTCTCGGCGATCAGCGGCACGATCGCGCCGTCACGCTTGGCCAGCGTCTGGTTGATGCGCCGCGCGGTCTCGGTGGAGCCGGTGAAGGCGATGCCGGCGATGCGCGTGTCGGCGGCCAGCGGCTGGCCGACCGTCGGCCCGTCGCCCGGCAGCAGGTGCAGCACATCGTCCGGCACGCCCGCCTCGTGCGCCAGGCGGATCGCGGCCGTGGCGATCAGCGGCGTCTGCTCGGCCGGCTTGGCGATGACCGCGTTGCCGGCGGCGAGCGCGGCGGTCACCTGGCCGAGAAAGATCGCCAGCGGGAAGTTCCAGGGGCTGATGCACAGGAAGACGCCGCGGCCGTGCAGGGCGATTTCGTTCACCTCGCCGGTGGGCCCCGGCAGGCGTCTCGGCTGCGCGAAGTCGGCACGCGCGCGGGCGGCGTAGTAGCGGCAGAAGTCTGCCGCCTCGCGCACCTCGGCCTGCGCATCCATCG
>DATEDK010000234.1:0-4715 GCA_035281685.1 Kiloniellales bacterium
TCAGCACCGCACCGCTACGCGCTGCGGTGCATCCGGGGTGACGAGATCTGATTAGTCACCTTCCCCCTTCTTCTCCGCCGCCTCGCGCGCGCGGACCAGCGCTGCCAGCTGCTCGATTTCCAGCGAGCGGTGCGCGTAGGGGATGACGATGCCGCGCTGCACGAAGCTCTCGGCGATGCGGTAGCGCAGCTCGTTCGCCACGCTGAGCGAATTGTCGATGTCGGCGACGTAGGCCCAGACCTGGAATTCGAGCGCGAGCTGGCCGAATTCGCGGAACACCACGATCGGCGCCGGATAGCGGAGCACGTGCTGGCACTGCTCGGCGCAGTCCTGCAGCGTCTCGCGCACCAGCTTCAAGTCGCTGTCGTAGGCGACTCCGACGGCGACGTCGACGCGGCCGACCTTGTCCTTCAGCGTCAGATTGATGACCGGCTGGGCGACCAGATCGGCGTTGGGAATGATCACCGAGGCGCGCTGGCCGGTCTGGATCTCGGTGGCGCGCACGGAGATGCGCTTCACCACGCCCGAGTTCGGGCCGACGGTCACCGTGTCGCCGACCTTGATCGGCCGCTCGACCAGCAGGATCAGGCCGGCGACGAAGTTCTGCACCACGTTCTGCAGGCCGAAGCCGATGCCGACCGAGAGCGCGCCGGCGATGAGCGCGAGGTTCGAAAGATCGAGGCCAAGCGTCATCACGCCGATGACGATGGCGATGATCACGCCGACATAGCCGATGCCGGTGGTGATCGAATTCTGCACGCCGCGGTCGATCTGCAGCTTGGCGAGCACCCGCTCGTCCAGGCGCCGCTGCAGGAAGCGCGTCACCGTGAGCGCGACGAAGAAGGCGACGATGGCGAGCAGGATGTCGGTCGGCCTCAGCACGAAGCCGCCGATCGAGATGCCCTCCGCCGCGGCAGCGACCCAGGAGCGCGCCTCCGACCAGGCGATGCCGGCGACCGGCACCAGCAACGCCAGCCAGAGGAAGAAGAGGAAGATGTCGAGCAGCGCCAGCACGACGTACTCGAAGAAGCGCAGGCCCCGCTCGCGCGGGAAGAGCGTGCGGCGCCAGTAGGCGACGCGGCCGTGCCGGGTGGTCACGAACAGCTGCATCAGCTCGCGCAGGATGCCGCGCAGCAGCAGCACGAAGCCGGCGAGCGCCGTGCCGGCGAAGAACAGCTGGCCGATGTAGCGGGCCATGCCGTGGAAGCCGAGCGCGGAGGCGGCGATGGCGACGATGCCGACGATCAGCGCCAGGGTGCGCAACCTGGGCCAGGCGCCACGCTCGACCTCCGGTTCGCCGGCCGGTGCAGGTGCGCCGTCGCTGAGCGGGCCGCCCTGCGTCGGCAGCGTCGCCGTCGTCGCCGGCTCCGGCTGCTTGCGCCAGAGATGCCCCGGCAGGACGGCGAAGAGCGCGAGCGCGGTCATCACCACGAGGCCGAAGAAGATGACGGCGAGCAGCTCGGAGGGCAGGGCCGCATCGTCCATCAGCATGACCGTGGCGCCCGCCGCGCCCAGCGTGGCGGCCAGCGTCGCGAAGCGGTGGCTGAGCGGCCCGGCCACGTCCTCCGCCACCTCGGCGATGCGCCACTTGGGATCGCGCGGCGCCAGGATCGCGTGGATCAGGCCGGCGAAGAAGAAGAAGAACATCAGGCCGACCGCGACGGCCTCGGCCGCCGGCCGGAGCGCGCGCGCCAGCGGATGCTCGCCGAACAGCGACGCCAGCACGAACAGGCCGAGCAGGGTGGCGATCGCCGGCAGCAGGCCATGCACCACCGCCTCGACCACCGCGGCCAGCACTCGCTGGCGATAGGTCGGCGCCTCGACCGGACGACCGTGCCCGAAGCGCCGGTGCAGCCAGCGCGACAAGGGAATGCCGATCACGAAGGCGAGCACGCCGGCGCCGATCAGCAGCAGGCGCACGTCGTCGTCCGGCAGGTCGGCGACCGGCGTGTTCGTCGGGTCGAGCAGCAGGTCCTCGAGATACTCGACCTGATCCGGCAGCACGGCCCAGGTGTCGGGATCGAAAGGCGAGGGGCCGCGCCGCAGCAGCGTCTCGGTCAGGATGGCGATGCGCTGCTGATTGGCGGCGCTCAGCAGGATGTTGGCGCGCGTTCCTGCGAGTTCCGCCTGTCCCTGCTGCGCCTGGTAGCTGGCGAGGCTGTCCTGCAGCCGCTGGCGTTCCTTCGCCAGCACCTCGGGCTCGGGCGGCGCGCCCTCCGCCGGCGGCGGGCCGAGCGCGTCGATCATCTGCTGCGTCACCGCCATGGTGCCCTTCACGGCATCGGCGGCCTGGCGCGCCTCGGAGACGATGGCGAGCAGAGCCTCGCGGATCGCCTCGTAGCGCTCCTCGGTGATGTCGCCCGCCTCGATCTCGTCTTCCAGGCTGTCGAGCGCGCCGTTCCAGGCGGCGAGCTGCGCATCGAAGGAGTTGCTCTGCGCAAGGCTCTGGCCGCCCTGGGCGAAGATCCCGAGCAGCGCCAGGACGAAGAGATACCGCGTCAACCGCAAGGCCATCGGCATGAGCTTTAGAAGGGTCGGCGCTTCTGCGCCAGAGCCCGCCGGGCCCGCTTGTCGGGCCGCCTTTCCGGCCTCGGACTGGGCTCCGAACGTTCCAAGCGGTTCTCCGTCGTCGGCGGCTTCAGATCCTCGTAGAGCGAGCCCACCAGCCCGGCGCCCAGCCGGCGCTCCGACAGCGCCAAGACCCTCCAGACGCGAATGTGTGCGCCCTGCGCGAAGGTCAGCACGTCGCCCACGCGCAGCTTCTGGTGCGCCTTGGTCACCGGCGTGCCGTTCAGGCGAAGCCGGCCGCTCTCCGCCAGGGCCTGGGCCAG
Source organism: Kiloniellales bacterium (assembly GCA_035281685.1). GTDB lineage: Bacteria > Pseudomonadota > Alphaproteobacteria > Kiloniellales > JACOMY01 > DATEDK01. The sequence goes on from DATEDK010000234.1 coordinate 2,832, forward strand.
GCTGCGCGAGCGGCAGGCGCGCGCGTGCCAGAGCCAGAGATCCACACGCTCGCCCGCCGCGCCGCCCGCCTCGGTCATGAGCGGAAGCGCAGCTCGTTCAGCTTGAAGAAGGGCGAAGCCGGGTCGGCCTGGGGCTTGCGCTGCTGGCGGCCGCCGTCGCGGCCGTGACGACGCGCCCTGGCCGGCGGCTGCGCGCGGCCGCGTGCCTCGAAGCTGACGATGCCCTCCTCCTCCTGCGCCCGGAAGCCGAGGAAGCCCAGCAGGAACGCGACGGTCTCGGCATCGCCGCCGGCGGCCTGCTCCAGGGCCGGCGTCAGCACGAAGGGCCCCTGCTGCGCCAGGCGCCGCGCCAGCTCGGCGACACGCTCCAGCGCATCGGCACGGATCACCACGCTCTCGCCCCGCCGCTCGAAGTGGCGATAGCCGACGGCGCGCCAGAAGGTCTCCGGGCTGAGGCCGGCGAGATGCAGGGAGAGCTGCTGCGCCGCTGCCGGCCGCGGCGGCGCCGGCTGGCCGCTCTTCACCGACCACAGCAGCGCGCGCAGCGCCGTGGCGCGGGGCGCGAACAATGCCGGCATATACAGGGATTCCGCGCCGAAGCTCACGCCGAGCGCGGTCAACGCCTTGCGTTCCGGCCGCTTCAGCGCAGCCACTGTGGTGGCTTCGCTGCGCGCCAGGCAGCCCAGCGCCTCGACCAGCTGGAAGGCGAGGCCGCGCGAGAGCGCGGGCAACGTTGCCCGCGACAGGATCACCAGCGGCTTCAGGCGCCGCTCCAGATGCGCCTCCAGCCAGCGCGTCAATCGCAGGCGGATACGTTCGCGCTGCGCTCCGTCGAGGAAGTCGCTGGCCAGCGTCTCGATGCGGGGCGAGAGCACGGTGTCGCCGGCAGCAAGCCTGGCCACCGGCTGCTCGCGCCAGTGGACCGAACCGCTGTCGTCCAGTCGGAAGGCGGAGTCAGGGTCGCGCTCGAGGGCGAAGACCCGGCGCGGGATCTCCTCGACCAGCGCCTTGCGCGCGGCGGTCAGGGCGGCGCGGCGGTCCTCGCCGGTGATCTCGCGGTCGAGCAGGAAGTGGAAGCCCTGCAGGTGGCCGACCGGGTGGCCCTCGACCATGACCTCGCCATCGCCCTTGATCGCGGCGAGCAGCCGCTCGCCCTCCGCCAGGCGGCGGGCGAAGAAGGCGGCGCGGCGGTCGACGAAGCGCTCGGTCAGGCTGTCGTGCAGCGCGTCGGACAGGCGGTCCTCGACCGCGCGCGTCTTCGCCTGCCAATGCTGCGGATCGTCCAGCCAGTCGGCGCGGTGCGCGATGTAGGTCCAGGTGCGGATCTGGGCAAGGCGCTGGGTCAGCGTGTCGATGTCGCCGCCCGGCCGGTCGATGCGCTGGATCTGCGCCGCCACCCAGGGCTCCGGCAGCCGGCCGCCGTCGTCCTGCAGATGGCGGAAGACCTGAGCCACCAGGCGGGCGTGGTGGTCCGCCATGGTGCGGTGGAAGTCGGGGATCTGGCAGGCCTCCCAGAGCAGGCGCACGGCCTTGCGGTCGCGGCAGCGGTCGAGGATCTCGCCGTCATCGGCCAGGATCGCCAGGCTCTTCTGGTCGTCGGCCTCGCGCGCGCGCTTCAGGTATCGGTTCGGCGGGCGCGCCTCGAGCGAGGCCAAAAGCGCGCGCGGGCTCTCGAAGTCGAGCTCGTTGGAGCGCCAGTAGAGCACCTCGAGCGGCGGGAAGCGGTGGTTCTCCACCTGCTCGACGAGTTCCGGCGAGAGCTCGCCCTGGTCGTTGGTGGTGCCGAAGGTGCCGTCGTTCATGTAGCGCCCGGCGCGGCCGGCGATCTGGCCGATCTCGGCGGCGGAGAGGCGGCGCGGCAGGCGCCCGTCGAACTTCACCAGC